>NZ_JCBAJO010000315.1:0-4325 GCF_059772245.1 Cupriavidus sp. R6-3 | reverse complement strand
GGGGGATTCGAGTTGGCTCATGGTGATACGGCTCCCGTGGTTCGAGGTGTTCCTGATTTCGTCTTGGTTTGGTTTTGGTATGTGTTGTCGCGCATTGCGGGCGCGGCAATCGGGCTCATGCCGCCTGCCGTTGCCCCTGCCCTTGTTCAAGCGCCCGCTGCGCGTCGCGTTCGGCGACCAGCGCGCGCAGCCGCGGAATCAGCTCGCGGCCGTAGTCGATCGCATCGTCGAGCGGATCGAAGCCGCGGATCAGGAAGGTGGTGACGCCGAGGTCGTAGTAGTCGAGCAGCGCGTGCGCGACCTGTTCGGGCGTGCCGACCAGTCCGGTCGAATTGGAGCGGCCGCCGGTCTCGCGCGCGATCGCGGTCCACAGCCGGGTATCGACGCGATCGCCCTGCTCCGCGGCGGCCAGCAGGCGGCGTGCGCCCTCGCTCTGCTGCGGCCCGCCGCGGCTGTAGCCCTGCTGCACGCGCAGCGCGCGGGTGCGTTCGAGAATGCGGTCGGCACGCTCCCAGGCCTTCTGCTCGGTGTCCGCCAGCACCGGGCGGAACGACACCGAGAAGCGGATCTGGCGGCCGTGCTTCGCCGCCTCGGCACGAACCCGCGTGGTCAGCTCGCGCACCTGCTCCAGCGATTCGCCCCACAGCGCATAGACGTCGGCGTGCTTGCCGGCGACTTCGATCGCCGGCGCCGAAGCCCCGCCGAAGTAGATCGGCACATGCGGCCGCTGTGCGGGCTTGACCTCGGAGAAGCCGCGCTGGAAGCGGTAATAGCGGCCCTCGTGATCGAAGGGCGCGTCTTCGGTCCAGATGCGGCGCAGGATGCCGAGATATTCGTCGGTGCGCGCATAGCGCTCGTCGTGATCGAGATAGTCGCCATCGCGCTTCTGCTCGTCGTCCGAGCCGCCGGAGATCACATGCACGCCGAGCCGGCCGCCGCTGAACTGGTCCAGCGTCGCGATCTGCCGCGCGGCCAGCGTCGGCGCGGTAAAGCCGGGGCGATGCGCCAGCATGAAGTGAATGCGCTCGGTCACTGCGGCCGCATACGAGATCGTCAGCGTGGCCGACGGCCCGGTGGAATGATGCGGCACCAGGATGCGGTCGAAGCCGGCCTGCTCATGCGCCTGCGCGAAAGCCCGCACATAGTCGCGATCGACGGCGGGCCCGCTGGGTGGATGGATCTCGGATTGCTTCTGGCTCTGGATCATGCCGATGATGTCGACGCTCATGGGTTCTCCTGTGTCGCCCGCTGCAGCCACGGCGGCGGAATCTGGCGACAAACGTAAGGCAAACCCGCGCGCGGCCGAACGAATAAAAACGAGACTCCATATTCGATTTGCATCGTTCATCGAAGCGGCATCGCGGCGTTACGCTAGGCGCCGATCCGAATCCGCACAGGGAACCACCGCCATGCCTTCCTCCGCCTTGCGCCGGCTGCCGAGCAGCGAGCCGCGCCTCGATGAAACGCTGGATGTCTTGCGTGCCACCTTCTCCGCCAACGCCGCGCGGCACGATGCCGACGGCAGCTTCGCGCACGAGAACTTCGCGCTGCTGCATCGCCATGGCCTGATCGCGCAGGTCGTCCCGCAAGCCCATGGTGGCGGCGGCGCGAACCTGGCGCAGGCGCGCCGCATCGTTGGGGCAGTGGCGGCGGGAGATGCCGCCACCGCGCTGGTGCTGACGATGACCTATCTGCAGCACCGCGCGATCGCGCGCGACGACCGGCATTGGCCTTCGGCGGTCGCGCAACAGGTGTTCGACAGCGCCGTGTCCGAGGGCGCGCTGATCAACGCGCTGCGCGTCGAGCCCGAACTGGGCTCGCCTTCGCGAGGCGGACTGCCGGGCACGGTGGCGGCGCGCACCGCCGACGGCTGGCGGCTGCGCGGGCGCAAGCTCTATTGCACCGGCATCCCGGCCCTGCGCTGGCTGGCGGTCTGGGCGCGCACCGACGAGCCGCAGCCGCGCGTCGGCGTGTTCCTGGTGCCGGGTCCTGCCGATCCGGCACGCGGCATTCGCGTGATCGAGAACTGGAACCACCTGGGGCTGCGCGCGTCGGGCAGCCACGAGACGGTGCTGGACGATGTGTGGATTCCGCCGGAATATGCGGTCGACATCCGGCCGCCCGAGCAATGGGCGCCGGCGGCCGCCAGCCAGGCCGATACCGACGGCAATGCCGATCAGCAGGCCTGGATGGTGGTGCTGCTCGGTAGTCTCTACGAGGCAGTGGCGCGCGCAGGCTTCGACTGGATTCGCGACTTCGTGCGCAACCGTGCGCCGGCAAGCCTGGGCGCGCCGTTGGCGACCCTGCCTCGCGTACAGCAAACCATCGGAGAAATCGCCGCGCTGCTGCAGGCAAACCGGGCGCTGCTCGACGACGCGACCGCGCGCGTCGATGCCGGCCGGCCGCCGTCATTCGGCGACAGCGGGCTTTTGAAATTCACAGTGACCGGCAACGCCATCCGCGCGGTCGAACTGGCGCTGCAACTGGCCGGCAATCATGGGCTGAGCCGCAACAACCCGCTGGAGCGCCACTATCGCGACGTGCTCTGCAGCCGCGTCCATACGCCGCAGGACGACGCGATCCTGATTGCAGCGGGCAGGCACGCGCTGGCATGAGGCCGACGGTCGTAAAGGCACGCTCGTAAAGTCATGCGCATAGAAGTCACGCTCATGAAGCGGGGCGCCCGGCGATATGCTCGCTGGCGCCGCGCTCCAGCAGGCGAGCGGCCTGCTCCGCCGGCACCGGCGGACTGAACAGGTAGCCCTGCCCCTCGTCGTAGCCCTCCTCACGCACCGCGGCGAGCTGGCTCGCGGTCTCGATGCCCTCGGCGGTGGTGACAAGCTTGAACGCCGCGCCGAGGCTCGCCACCGCGTGCAGGATCGCGCGCCCCTCGTTGCCGCCGTGAAGATCGGTGACGAAGGAGCGATCGAGCTTGATCTTGTCGAAGGCAAAACTGCGCAGATAGCCCAGCGACGAATAGCCGGTGCCGAAGTCGTCCATCGCAATGCGCACGCCGATCTGGCGCAGCGCCTGCAGCGTCGACAGGTTCGACTGGCTCTCCTGCAGCAGCACCGATTCGGTGATCTCCAGTTGCAGCCGTTGGGGCGATATCCCTGCGTCGCGCAGCGCCTGCCGCACCGTATCGACCAGCGCCGGATCGCGGAACTGCAGCGGCGACAGGTTGACGGCCATCGACACCGACGCCGGCCACGCCGCGGCCTGCCGGCACGCCTCGCGCAACACCCAGGCGCCGAGCGGCACGATCAGGCCGGTTTCTTCGGCCATCGGCACGAACTCGGCCGGCGAAATCATGCCGCGGTCGGGATGCTGCCAGCGCAGCAGCGCCTCGAAGCAGCGGATCTGTCCCGAACGGAGGTCGTACACCGGCTGGTAATGCAGCAGGAACTGTTCGTCGGCCAGCGCCTGGTGCAGATCGCGCTTGATCGCCACGCGGGCGCGCAGTTGCGCGTCCATGTCGGCGTGGAAGGCCAGCACGCTGGACGCGCCCTCGCGCTTGGCGTGGTCGAGCGCGATATCGGCGGCGCGCAGCAGGTCGTCGGGCCGGTCGCCGTGTTCCGGCGCGAGCGCAATGCCGACGCTCGCGCCGATGGTGACGGTATGCCCTTCGATCGTGAACGGCTCGGACAGGCATCCCTGGATGCGGCGCGCCAGCGCGGCCGCCTGCTCGCCATCGGCCACGGGCGTCTGTACCACCACGAATTCGTCGCTGCCCAGCCGCGCGACGGTATCGGCCTCGGTCAGGCAACTGCGCAGCCGGTCGGCAACCTGGCGCAGCACGGCGTCGCCGACCGCATGGCCGAAGGTATCGTTGACGGCCTTGAAGCCGCTCAGGTCGAGGCAATGCAGGGCGGCGCGGCTGCGCTCGCGCAGCAGCAGGTCCAGATGCTCGCGCAAGGCGACGCGATTCGGCGTGCCGGTCAGCGCATCGTGCCGGCTCAGATAGGCCAGGTGCTGTTGCGCGGCCAGGCGCTCCTGTTCGGCGCGGCGCCGTTCGGTGATGTTGCGGAAGAAGATCGACAGGCCCTCGGGCGTCGGATAGGCGTGCACCTCGAGCCAGATCGCCAGCGGCGGCAGGTATTCCTCGAAGGCCACCGGCACCTGCTCGTCCAGGGCGCGCCGGTAGTGCCGCGCGAACACGCCGTCCGCTTCCTCGGGAAACATGTCCCACAGGCTGCGGCCGATGGCGGGAGCGCGCTCCTGCAAGGCGCGCGCGGCGTTGCCGTTGAAGTAGGTCAGGCGCCAGTCGCGATCGATCACGATCACGCTGTCCATGGTGCTCTCCAGCACCGCGGACAGCCGCTGGG
>NZ_JCBAJO010000314.1:0-4379 GCF_059772245.1 Cupriavidus sp. R6-3 | reverse complement strand
TGGCCAGCACCGTGTTGCCGGCGGCCAGCGCCGCGGCGACCTGGCCGGTGAAGATCGCCAGCGGGAAGTTCCACGGGCTGATGCAGACCACCGGCCCCAGCGGGCGATGCGAGTCGTTGGAGAAATGCTCGCGCACCTGCACCGCGTAGTAGCGCAGGAAGTCGACCGCCTCGCGGACCTCGGCGATGGCGTTCGAGAACGTCTTGCCGGCCTCGCGCATGATCACGCCCATCAGCGCCTGCATCTGCGCTTCCATCAGGTCGGCGGCGCGCTCCAGCGCCGCGGCGCGGACCTCGGGCGGCGTGGCCTGCCAGATCGGCGCGGCATTGACCGCGGCCTGCAGCGCGGCCTCGACATCGGCCGCGCTGGCCTCGGTGACCTGCCCCACCACATCGCGATGGTCGGCGGGATTGAGCACCGGCGCAGTGTCGCCGCCGCCCACGGGGTCGACGCCCAGCATCGGCTCGGCGCTCAGGCGCTCGGTCGCGCCGTGCAGCAGCGCCGACGACAGCGAGGCCAGGCGATGTTCGTTCGACAGATCGAGGCCCGCCGAATTGGCGCGCGCCTTGCCGTACAGGCCGCGCGGCATCGGAATGCGCGGATGCGGCAGGCCCAGCGTGCCCTCTTCCTTGTGCATCCGTTCGACCTGCGCGACCGGGTCGGCGACCAGTTCGTCCAGCGAGATGGTGTCGTCGGCGATGCGGTTGACGAACGAGGTGTTGGCGCCGTTCTCCAGCAGGCGCCGCACCAGGTAGGCCAGCAGCGTCTCGTGCGTGCCGACCGGTGCGTAGATCCGGCACGGCCGGTTCAGCTTGCCCTCGGCGACCGGGCCGACCACCTGGTCGTACAGCGGCTCGCCCATGCCGTGCAGGCACTGGAACTCGTACTGGCCGGGGTAGTAGCTATGGCCGGCGATCTGGTAGATCGCGGCCAGCGTGTGCGCGTTGTGGGTGGCGAACTGCGGATAGATCGCGTCCGGCACCGACAGCAGCTTGCGCGCGCAAGCGAGGTACGACACGTCGGTGTAGACCTTGCGCGTGTAGACCGGATAGCCCTCCAGGCCGTCGACCTGGGCGCGCTTGATCTCGCTGTCCCAGTAGGCGCCCTTGACCAGCCGGATCATCAGGCGATGGCGGCTGCGGCGCGCCAGGTCGATCAGGTAGTCGATCACGAACGGGCAACGCTTCTGGTACCCCTGAACGACGAAGCCGATGCCGTTCCACCCGGCCAGCTCGGGCTCGAAGCAGAGCCGTTCCAGCAGGTCCAGCGAGATTTCCAGCCGGTCGGCCTCCTCGGCGTCGATGTTGATGCCGATGTCGTACTGGCGGGCCAGCAGCGTCAGGGACTTCAGGCGCCCGTACAGCTCGCCGAGCACGCGCTCGTGCTGGGCGCGGCTGTAGCGCGGATGCAGCGCCGACAGCTTGATCGAGATGCCCGGGCCCTCGTAGATGCCGCGGCCGCGCGAGGCCTGGCCGATCGCGTGAATGGCCTGCTCGTAGGAGGCCAGATAGCGCTGCGCGTCGGCCTCTGTCATCGCGGCCTCGCCCAGCATGTCGTACGAGTAGCGGAAGCCCTGGGCCTCGTACTTGCGCGCGTTCGCCAGCGCCTCGGAGATGGTCTCGCCGGTGACGAACTGCTCGCCCATCAGGCGCATCGCCATGTCGACGCCCTTGCGGATCAGCGGCTCGCCGCCCTTGCCGATGATGCGCGTCAGCGCGCGGGTCAGGCCGGCCTCGTTATGGGTCGAGACCAGCTTGCCGGTGACCAGCAGGCCCCAGGTGGCGGCGTTGACGAACAGCGACGGGCTCTGGCCGAGGTGCGACTGCCAGTTGGCGCCGCTGATCTTGTCGCGGATCAGCGCGTCGCGGGTGGCCTTGTCGGGAATGCGCAGCAGCGCCTCGGCCAGGCACATCAGCGCCACGCCTTCCTGCGACGACAGCGAGAATTCCTGGATCAGCCCCTGCACCAGCCCTTCGCGGCCGCTGCCGACCTTCTGCTGGCGCAGGTTCAGGGCCAGCTTCTTTGCCATCGCCAGCGCGGCGTCGGCCTGCTGCTGCGGCAGGCGGGCCTGCTCCAGCAGCACCGGCACGCATTCGGTCTCGGGCCGGCGGTAGGCGGAGGTAATCGCCGCGCGCAGCACCGACTGCGGCTGGATGCTCTGGGCAAATTCGAGGAAGGGCTGTGGCGCGCCCTCGCCGGCCACCGCGTCGAGCGTGTCGGCCCCGTCCGCGTCGGGCTGGCCGCTGCCGTTCGCCTCGTGCGGCGCCTGTCCGCGCTCGATCTGCTCCAGGTAGGAGAAGATCGCCTGCTTGATCAGCCAGTGAGGCGTGCGGTCGATCGACTGCGCAACGCGCTTGAGGCGGTCGCGGGAGGCGTCGTCGAGCTTGACGCCGAGGGTGGTGGTGGCCATGCGAGGAGATCTCCGAGGAACGCGCTTGCCGCCTCTCAATCGCCCGCCGTGGGTCGCTCAATGGAGCCCGGACGGTCGTGCGGAAGTCGCGCGATGCGATGCAAACTGGCGCGATCATACTCCCGGAGAAAGCCAGGGTGCAACTTGGTATAACCCACTAGGTGCAACTGCCATGAAGGCACCGGCTCCATGCGGTTGCACCGCCGGTGTGCCGAGAGGCGATGGCGGGCTTGGTGCGCCCGTGGTCAGATCCGCAAGGGGTCGATCTCCAGCTGCCAGCGTACTCCTTTGACGCTCGTCCCGACTTCACTGAAAGTTTGCGTCCACTCTCCGACAAAGCGTTGCAGCGCCATGCGCGATCCGCTTTCGATCAGCATCTGGGCGCGCTCCCGGTTGGCGATCCGCACCATCGACATCGGTACCGGGTCGTGCAGTTGCACCTCGGCGGCCAGCGCCATGCCGTCGGCCCGCTCGCGGGCGGCATGCAGGAAGTCCAGGGCCCGTTGCAACTGCCCATGCTCGGCCGTCACCAGCACCTGATGGACGAAGGGCGGCAGCCCGGCCTGGCGCCGTTCGCGCAGCTGCGTGGCCGCAAAGCCGTCGTAGTCGTGGCGTACCAGCGCCTGCAGCGCAGGGGCATCCGGATAGCGGGTCTGGATCAGCACCTCGCCCGCCAGGCCGGCGCGGCCGGCGCGGCCCGACACCTGCATCAGCGACGCGAACAGGTGCTCGGCCGCGCGGAAATCGTGGCTGAACATCGCCGCGTCGGGATGGACGATACCGACCAGCGTCACGCGCTGGAAGTCGTGGCCCTTGGCGATCATCTGGGTGCCGACCAGGATGTCGACCTCGCCGGCGTGGACCTCGTCGAACATCGCTTGCGCGCTGCCCTTGCGGCGCGTCGAATCGGCGTCGATCCGCGCGATGCGCGCCTGCGGGAAGCGCGCGGCCAGCGCCTCCTCGATCCGCTGCGTGCCGCGGCCCAGCGGCGCGATGTCGACGTTGCCGCAGTCAGGGCAGTGGTGCGGGATGCGGGCCTCGAGCCCGCAGTGATGGCAGCGCAGGCAGCGCTCGGGGCGATGCAGCACCAGGTACGCGGAGCAGCGCGGACAGCCGGACAGCCAGCCGCAGCTGTCGCAGGCGATCACCGGCGCATAGCCGCGCCGGTTCAGGAACAGCAGGCTTTGCTCGCCGCGCGCCAGGCGCGCCTCGATCGCCTGCAGCAGAGGCGCCGACAGGCCCTCGTAGAGCGGCCGCTGGCGCTGCCGCTCGTGATTCAGGTCGACCAGCCGCACGGTCGGCAGCACCGCGTCGGCCTGCGCGCGTTCGCGCAGCACCAGCTTGCGGTAGGCGCCCTGCTCGGCGCGCCACCAGGATTCCATCGACGGCGTGGCCGAGCCGAGCACCACCGGGATGCCGAGCTGCTTGGCGCGCCAGACCGCCAGATCGCGGGCCGAGTAGCGCAGGCCCTCCTGCTGCTTGTACGAGGTGTCGTGCTCCTCGTCGACCACGATCAGTGCCAGCGTCGGCAGCGACGCCATCACCGCCATCCGGGTGCCCAGCACGATGCGGGCTTCGCCGCGATGGGCCGCCAGCCAGTGCAGCGTGCGTTCCTGATCGGCCATGCCGCTGTGCAGGACGGCCAGTGGCGCCGCCGGGAAGCGTGCGGCGATGCGCGCCTGCAGCTGCGGTGTCAGATTGATTTCGGGCACCAGCATCAGCACCTGGGCCGCGGGATCGCGCGCCAGTGCGGCCGCGATCGCGTGCAGATAGACCTCGGTCTTGCCGCTGCCGGTGACGCCGTGCAGCAGGAAGGGGGCGAAGCCGATCGCGGCGGCGATGGCGTCGACGGCCTGACGCTGTTCCGGGTGCAGGGCGGGTGTGGGGGGACGTACTGCGGCCGCCGATTCGGCCGTTGCGGCAGGATCGGCCGGATCGCGGCGGTCGCCACCGCGACCGGGGCCCGAGT
>NZ_JCBAJO010000313.1:0-4436 GCF_059772245.1 Cupriavidus sp. R6-3 | reverse complement strand
GGGCGGGGCGTCGATCACGATCGAGGGTGGGAATATTACGGTGGAGTGTCCGGGGGCGATTACTTACAAGAGTGCGCAGCGGAAATTCGATGGGCCGGTGGACAAGCCTTTCGCCCTTCCAGCATTTCCCGATACACCCATTACCGATGTTCCGGTCAAGTTCAATTTTGTGCTGAAGGACATTCCGGGTCCGACAGGTGTAGCCCTGCCGCTCACACAGTGGCGTGTGGTTCGTGCGGACAATGAGCTGTCGGCGCTAATGGCTGAGGAAGACGTGCTGACGGGCCAGAGCGATGATGAAGGAAAATTGACACTATCGGAGGCGGAGCAGCGCACGCTGCAGGACGCCTGCAACGAGGATAGTGGCCGTGTCTGGCTCGTTTGCGAGAGCCGCGCCTACCAGATATCGATGATGCGAGAAAAGCAGGATTGGTCTGAACGTCAGCAGAAGGCACACGCTTTGAATGCGATGGGGTATGCAGATAGCCTTGATGCGGCGGAGGGAGTTCACGTATCAGAGTTTCACGCCGACCTGGCGATGCGCGAAGGGAACACACGGTCCGGTAAGGCGTTGCTAGACTCGTTAAGGAACAAATGACCATGACGAGGACAGCCAGTCCGAATCGCGTCGTGCCGCAACTTGTCGGCGAAGATGGATCTGCGGCAGAAGCCACGGTGACCAGCAACGTCTGGGTCGGGCACAAAAGCGTATTCTCGCAGCCGACGGCAGGCAACCACTTCCAGTTCTTTACCACTGGAAAGGCATACTTCGCCGATCTGATCGCCGAGTGCGATAAGGCGACCCAGGAGATTTACATCATCGGATGGCAAGTCAACTGGGACGCCATGCTTGCACCGAATGTCCGATTGTGGGATGTGCTGCACCGCGCCGCCACGCGTGGTGTCCAGATATACGTGCTTCCTTGGAACGATAGAAATCCGGTCCAAACGTACGACGACCAGGCCAAGGCGGCGCTCGAGGCCATCAACCGGCTGGTGGGCAAGAAGCGCGTACACGTCGAGTTGCCTAAGTCATACGCTACGCGAAACAACGCCTACTTCAGCCATCACCAGAAGCAGGTCGTCATCGATAGAAAGATTGGCTATGTCGGAGGCATCGATCTCGCATATGGCCGTTATGACGACGACACTTTTGATCTGCATGCCGACAAGGATGGCCGCTATGCGCTGAACCGCTATAACCCCTGCGTGGCATGGGTAGGTAAGCTGTCGGAGAAGTCCGACAACTTAGTCGATCCCGACTTGTTGTCAGGCGCGGTCGATGTTGCGACGGTGCCTTTTCTCACCAAGAGCAACGCCGACGTTGTGCTCAAAAATATAGAAAAGGGAGCGTTTCAAGTCCCGTACGGTGAGGCGTCCACGCTCACGGTGTTGGGCAATGCGATGGGAGTGCCCAAGAACTTCGAAGGTAACCCCGTTTCCCTTCTGACGCTCAGCGAAAAGACGCAACCCCGTATGCCCTGGCAGGATGTGCACAGCCGCATCCAAGGCCCCGCGGTATCCGATCTGACGCGCAATTTTGTCGTGCGATGGAATGCATGCAGCAAACTGAAGTTGCCGGCGCCTCAGCCGCCTGAGAAGTACGAAAAGAACGGTTCCGTCCAAATTCAAGTGTTACGCAGCGCCCCGGTCGGCATGCGGCAGGCCGAGCATAGGGGCATGACGGCGAAGGGCGCTACGCCATCCGGCACCGAGGACGATATCCATCGCGCGATGCTCCAATTGATCGCGAAGAGCGACCGGTTCGTTTATATAGAAAGCCAGTTTTTTGTTTCGGCCTTCGGACGCGAAGCGGATTTCGGGACGAAACTATCCCCGGCCGCGCAATATATCAATTCCTTCGGCGGAAAGGATGCTTCCAGTAGCGCAGACGTGGTCGTGAAGTCCGATAACGACAGCAAAGTCCGTCCCAAGATCGAGGGCTTCAGCGTCAAGCTGGACGTCGACGACAAGGGGATGTTCGATCCGCCGAAGAATGGTGTGTGCCAGGCGCTCATCACGCGCATTACCAAAGCGATCTTCACCAAAGGCAAGCCGAAGTATCACGTTTATATAACCCTCCCGGTGCATCCCGAGGGGGCGTTGGCAAATGCTACGATTGCGGTGCAGGTTTACTGGACGATGCAGACGCTGGTCTACGGCAGCCGTAGTCTGCTCAATGGCGTACGCCGTGCGCTGAAGGCACGGGAACTGTACGAGAAAAAAGACCCGCAATATCTCCGCGTCATCCAGGACGAACACAATCGAGAGTATGAGTCCATTCCGATTGAACAGTGCTTCGAGTATGTGACGCTACTGAACCTGCGCAATTGGGCCAAGCTCGGCGATCGGTACGTGACCGAGCAAATCTACGTTCATACGAAGCTGATGGTTGTCGACGATCTCTACGCCCTATTGGGCAGTGCCAATATCAATGACCGGAGTCTGTTGGGCGAGCGCGACTCGGAGATCGCGGTCCTGGTTGTCGATGACAATACCAAACGCGCCGATATCAATGGCACCGGCAGCATGCGTCCGACAAGGGATAGTGCCCATGCGCTTCGGAAAGCGGTGTGGAACAAGCTGTTCGGCATCAGCGGCAAGGTCCGTCCCGCATCCCATCTGGCTCGCGCCATTGAAGAGCCTGGCAAGCCGGACAGCTGGCGTCTGATACAGCAACAGGCACGCTTGAATGCCGAAGCCTATGAGAAGGCGTTTGATTTTGTGCCGCGCAATAGGTCGCCCTACGCGCCTGATGATTCGGCGTCCATCGTGCCAAATTGGGATCCCAATAAACGTAGTCCGGCCAAAGGTGAGACCCTTGGCTATCCTGCCTTTCCTCAACCCTCGGAAGACGATTTCTGGACAGCTCCCCGACATGTTGCCGCAGGTGCGGCGTCGCTGGAGAAGATCAAAGGCTTCATTACCGCGCTGCCAATCGAATGGACCGACGGCGAGTTCAATCGATTTGGCTATCCGACCATGCTGGTCGCAGAAAACGACGACGCTGCCAACACGGAGGATCGCGAAAGCCTCGCGGTTGCAGATGCGAGAGATCCGCGGCAGCCGGCTGAACGGAGCGCAGTATGAGGCAAGGTATTGTCCGTAGCTTGATTCCCGCTGCCGCATTGGCATGCTGCCCACTGGCATATGGTCAGGCCGCCGTGGGGAGTGGGCAATGGCTACCCGAATGCGTAGGACGGTTGGAATTGCAATTGCCTGGGCCGGCCGAGCAGGCGGCTTGGGATCCTGTCGAGGTCGCCAAACGGATTCGTGGCGACCTGCGCCGCGATCCTCCTGCACGCTATTCCGATGGCGAGCGTGCATTTCACGTGAATCTTGGCGATCGGGGGCCTCTGCTGATTACGCACCCCATGAGCGATAGCCAACGCAACGTGGTACGAGGCGCTGTCGATATACGGGTGACGAAGGATGGCGCCATGTTGAAAGCACGAGATGGCAAGGACGTGTATGGCACGCGCGCGACTTTCGACCACTTGGACTGGGCGGGATCTGGCGGCAAGGCGTGGCGTGTAGGCAGTCAACTCTCAGCGTTTACCACGGTCGGCAATTCCGGCTTGTGGTGGAAGCTAAGTACCCACGACAGCGACGCCAAAGCCGACGAGGCGGAGTTCGCCTCGCTGATGGCGGGCGCGATGCCGAGGGCTCTAAACACTGTGCCCACCAAGCCCGGCCTGTGCATGCCCTACGTGTTCTTGCCCGATGACGGTGTCGCGCCTCGATATGTAGCGGCCAGCTATCGCCTGAAGGGGCAGCCCGACGTGATCGTCGGCCTGGAGGACAAGTCCGCCGCTCCGCCGAATGCGAAGCTGAACGCCAGGATGCGGGATCCGGAAGGTGTGTCGGACTTCTTCTGGACCGGTCTGTACCAGGACCGTCGCGACGTGACCAGCATCTGGAAGGACCGCTACCGTAGCACCACGATCGCTGGGGTGAAGGGCGTGGAGTCGTTCGTCCGCCTCCGTCGCGAGGATGGAACCATTGATCATGGCTACTTGGTTGTAGCTCTCGGCAGTCCCCACGCACAGGGCAGTTTCAGCATGATGCTTCACGTCATTCAACGTTCCGACTTTGCCCGCAAGGCAGGAGTTCCGCCGCTCGATGAAGCATCGTTCCTTGCGCTGGCGAGGGACATCGCTGCGAAGGTGACCCCCAGAGCCACGGGGAATGCGCGGTAGCGTATTACCGACGCGATCATCGGACGGTCACAATAGGAAACGAAGATTTGACTCGGCCCAATTCGGCTAAAGCATATGTTGTTCAAGGAGGAGGGCCGGATATGTGGCCGGCAAGGTCGGCTGCACATCCCGAGATGGAGATGCGTGGTTAATTCGAGTGGCTCTGTCTCATAGCCTGGCAGGGATCAACGGGGCAGGATGGAAGGTGTTGGCTATCTGACCCTGTCCCGCGTCATG
>NZ_JCBAJO010000312.1:0-4452 GCF_059772245.1 Cupriavidus sp. R6-3 | reverse complement strand
CTCCAGCAGCCGGTCGCGCGCGCGGTGGCGGCGCTCCAGCCGGTTCGATTCCTCGTCGAGCGCGCGGAACAGGCTGAAGCACATCGCCGCCATCACCACCGCGAAGGGCAGCGCCGCCAGGATCGACATCGACTGCAGCCCCTTCAGCCCGCCGGACACCAGCAGCACCCCGGCGATCAGCGCGATCAGCACGCCCCAGATCAGCTTGAGCCGCGCCGGCGGACGCGGATTGCCGTGGTCGGACATCATGCCGAGCACGAAGGTGGCCGAGTCGGCCGAGGTCACGAAGAACACCGTGACCAGCACGATCGCCAGGATCGAGGTCAGCGTCGCCGCCGGGTAGGCCTCCAGCAGCGCGAACAGCGCCAGCGAGGGGTCCTGCTGCACCGCCTGCACCACCGGCACGTTCTCGAACATCGACGCATACAGCCCCGCGCCGCCAAAGACGCCGAACCACAGGAAGCTGATCAGCGTCGGCGCCAGCAGCACGCCGACGATGAACTCGCGGATGGTGCGGCCCTTCGAGATGCGGGCGATGAAGGTGCCCACGAAGGGCGCCCACGCGATCCACCAGGCCCAGTAGAACAGCGTCCAGTCGGCGACCCAGGTGCCCTTGCTGAACGGCGTCATGCGCATGCTCATGCCGACCAGGTTGTCCAGGTAGGCGCCGACCGTGGTGGTCAGCGCGTCCAGGATGAACGACGTCGGCCCCAGCACGAACACCGTCAACAGCAGCAGCACGGCCAGCACCATGTTCAGGTTGCTGAGCCACTGGATGCCGCGCGTCAGGCCGCTCAGCGACGACAGGATGTACAGCGCGCCGGCGACCGCGATGATGATCAGCTCGACCGCGATATCGTTGGGTATGCCGAACACCCGGTACAGGCCGGCATTGATCTGCAGCGCGCCCAGTCCCAGCGAGGTGGCCACGCCGAAGGCGGTGGCGATCAGCGCCAACACGTCGATCCATTTGCCGAGTGGCCCGTTGGCGCGCTCGCCGATCAGCGGCTCGAAGGTGGTGCTGATCAGCATCGGCCGGTCGCGGTTGAACTGGAAGAAGGCCAGCGCCAGCGCGACGATCGAGTAGGCCGCCCACGGATGCAGCCCCCAGTGGAAGAAGGCGTAGCGCAGCCCGGTGCCGGCCGCCTGCGGCGTCAGCGGTTCGAGGCCGAGCGGCGGCTTGATCAGGTGGGAGACCGGCTCGGCCACGCCCCAGAAGACCAGGCCGATGCCCATGCCGGCGGCGAACAGCATCGAGAACCAGCTGAGCCGGTGGAACTGCGGCTCGGCGTCCTCCCCGCCGAGCCGGATGCTGCCGAAGCGGCCGAACGCCAGGTACAGCGCGAACACCAGGAAGCCGAACATCGAGAGCAGGTAGAACCAGCCGAAGCGCGCGATCACGCCCGTCAGCAGCCATTGCATGGTGGTGCCGAGCTGGTCGGGCGCCAGCGCGCCCCACAGCACGAACAGCGAGACGAGCGCCAGAGCGAGCTTCAGTACCATCGCGTTCTCCCTTCGGTTGTCGTTCGGTCCTGCGGCGCCGGGCGCGGGCGTGCTTGGATGCGTTTGGCTGCGTTCAGGAACCTCAGCCAGGCTCAGGCGCGCCCAGGCCCGCGTTCAGACACGCGCCCAGGCACGCCCAAGCGCATGCCTGCGTGTACCAGCCGCGAAGCCCGGCTCAGCGCGGCATCCACGTCGCCAGCAAGGGCACCAGCACCGCGGTCAGCACGCCGTTCAGGCCCATGCCGAGCGCGGCAAAGGCGCCGGCCTCCTGGTTGACCTGGAAGGCCCGTGCGGTACCGATGCCGTGCGCCGCCAGCCCGGTGGCGAAGCCGCGCACGCTGTAGTCGCGCATGCCGAGCAGGTTCAGGATCTTGGTCGCGCTGATCGCGCCGATGATGCCGGTGCCCATCACCAGCACCGCGGTCAGCGACGGCAGGCCGCCGATCTTCTCGGCCACGCCCATCGCGATCGGAATGGTCACCGACTTGGGCGCCAGCGAGCGCACCACCTCGGGAGAAGCGCCCAGCAGCCAGGCGATGCCGACCGCCGACACCACCGCGACCAGCGAGCCGGCCAGCAGCCCGCCGAGCAGCGGCAGCACGTGCGCGCGCAGCTTCGGCAGCTGCTGGTAGAGCGGCACCGCCAGCGCCACCGTGGCCGGACCAAGCAGGAAGTGCACGAATTGCGCGCCGTCGAAGTAGGTCTGGTACGGCGTGCCGGTCACCGTCAGCACCGCGACCAGCAGCGCGACCGAGATCATCACCGGATTGGCCAGCGGCGAGAAACGCGCGCGTTCGTAGATGCGGAAGGCGAACACATAGGCCAGCAGCGTCGCGGTCAGCCCGAGCAGCGGGCTGGCGGCCAGATAGACCCAGATCTCGTTCAGGCGCGGGGTCATTGGCGCTCTCCCGCGTCGCTGGCGGCATCGTCCGCGGAGGGGCCGGCGGAGGACGCCGGGGAGGCCGGAGAGGCCGGAGAGGCCGGAGAGGCCGGGGGTTTGCGCATCAGCGCGCGCGTGACCAGCGCCGTGGTGGCGATCGCCAGCCAGGTCGACAACACCAGCGCGACGATGATCGGCATCCATTCGCCGCCGATGCGGCTGCCGTGCACCATGATGCCGACGCCGGCCGGCACGAACAGCAGCGACAGATGCTTGAGCAGCTCGGCGGTGGTGCCCTGGATGATCGCCAGCAGGCGATCGTCGATCGCGAGCCAGCAGAACAGCAGGATCATGCCGATCACGGGACCGGGCACGGGCAGGCGCAGCGCGTAGCTGAACACCTCGCCCACGGATTGGAATACCAGCAGGATGGCAAGCGTCTGGAGCATGCGAGGGACAGGTTGGTCGGCCAGGCGGAATCACCGCGATTCCACCGGCGGCAGCCTCCCGCGCACCGTCAACCGAGCATGCGATCCACCAGTTCGATCCAGTGCAGCACCGGCGTCTGCGTGCCGCTTTGCAGATGGGTGATGCAGCCGATATTGGCGGACACGATGGTGTCCGGCTGCGTGGCCTGCAGTTTGGCGAGCTTGTCGTCGCGCAGGCGATAGGCCAGGTCCGGCTGCAACACCGAGTAGGTACCCGCCGATCCGCAGCACAGGTGGCTGTCAGCGCAGAGTTTGACCTCCACGCCGAGTGCGGTCAAGAGCGCCTCCACCTTGCCGCGAATCTGCTGGCCGTGCTGCAGCGTGCAGGGCGGGTGCCATGCGACGCGCTGCGCGGGCGGCGGCGCGGCCTCGGCCAGGCGTTGCAGCGGCTCGGCAAACGCGGGCAGCAGTTCGGACACGTCGCGCGTCAGCGCCGAGATGCGCGCCGCGCGTTCGGCGTACTTCGGGTCATGGCGCAGCAGATGGCCGTACTCCTTGACCATCACGCCGCAGCCCGAGGCGTTCATCACGATGGCTTCGGCGCCGGCCTCGACGTGCGGCCACCATGCATCGATATTGCGGCGCATATTGTCGAGCCCGCCCGGATGGTCGCCATTGTGGTAACGGATTGCCCCGCAACAACCTGCCTCGGGCGCGACCACCATCTGCACGCCGAGACGATCGAACACGCGCGCGGTCGCGGCATTGATGTCGGGCGACATCGACGGCTGCACGCAGCCGGCCAGCAGCAGCATCTTGCGGGCGTGCTCGCGTTGCGGCCACGCGCCGGCCGGCGCGGCCACCGGCACCTTGTTGCGCAGCACCTCGGGCAGCAGCGGACGCACCAGCTGTCCCATGCGCATTGCCGCGCCGAACAGGCGTGGGCGCGTCAGCCCTTCGCGCAGCACCCAGCGCGCGATGCGCTGGCGTGCCGGACGATGCAGGCCCTGCTCGGCCAGCCGCTCGTCGACGACCTGGCGGCCGATATCGACCAGCCGGCCGTAGGTCACGCCCGACGGGCAGGTCGATTCGCAGTTGCGGCAGGTCAGGCAGCGGTCCAGATGCAGGCGCGTGCTTTCGGTGACGGGGTTGCCTTCCAGCACCTGCTTCATCAGGTAGATGCGTCCGCGCGGCCCGTCGAGCTCGTCGCCGAGCAGCTGGTAGGTCGGACAGGTCGCGGTACAGAAGCCGCAGTGCACGCACTTGCCGACGATGGACTTGGCTTCTTCGCCATCGGGCGTGTCGCGGAGGAAATCGGCCAGGGTCGTTTGCATGATAGGGACCAGAGTGGTTGTCGCGCCGGCTTGTCGTTTGGCTTGTCGTCGGGCTTGTCGCCTGTGTTTGTCGTGGGGACTTGCCGGGGCGTTTGTCTAGCGGATCGGGGATGGCGCGCAATGGAGCCGGGAATGGAGCCGGGAATGGAGCGCCAAATTCAGAGGTCCGGGTACAGCCGCCCCGGATTGAAGATGCCGGCCGGATCGAAGGCCGCCTTCAGCCGCGCGTGGATCGCCATCAGCGGCGCCGACTGCGGCGTGAACACGCCTTCGGACTTGTCGCCGTTACGGAACAGCGTCGCGTGCC
>NZ_JCBAJO010000311.1:0-4476 GCF_059772245.1 Cupriavidus sp. R6-3 | reverse complement strand
GAGGCCGGCGGCCAGGGCGAGCAGCCCGCGGTCCGGCTCGAGGTCAGCGTGATGGCGGACCTGGCCAACGCCTGGCTGATCCGCCGGCTGCCGAGCCTGTACGAGGCGATGCCGATGCTCGACGTGCACCTGCGGCTGCACACCGAAATCCCGCCGCCGGACCCGTATTCGGTCGACGTCGGCATCTGGCACCAGCGCGTCGATCTGCCCGGCTTCGAATGCCACCGGCTGATCGAGGACACCGTGATCGCGGTGGCCAGCCCCGCGCTGCTGGCCCGCTATCCCGGCTTCACGGTGGCCGACCTGCCGCGCCTGCCGATGCTGCGCTTCGCGCTGCGCTCCTGGCGCGACTGGCTGGAGCAAGCCGGCCTGCCGACCCACGAGCCGGAGCGCGGGCCGATCTTCCAGGATGCCGGCATGCTGCTGCAGTCGGCGGTCGCCGGCGTCGGCGTGGCGACGGCGCGCGCGCTGCTGGCGCACGACTACCTGGTCAGCGGCGCGCTGGTGCAGATCGGCGCCACGCGGATTCCGTCGACGCTGCAGTACTGGATGATCTGGCGCGAAGGCCATCCGCACGAAAGCGCGATCCGGCGCATGCATGGGTGGCTGCGCCAGCAGATCGAGGCATCGCGCCTGCCCGATGCCGGTGCCGACGCCGGTGCGGTGGACTGACACAGCGGCGTATCGCCCGAAGGGCATCAGGTAACCCTTCGGCGTCGCGATGTTTCAGAACCTGAACACTTTGGCCGGCCGTGTTCCCTCGGCCTCGTAGGCGCGCCGCCTACGCCAAACGGATGAGTCGGGCCGGCATGGATGCCGGTCAGAGGCAGCCGGCGCCCCTTCCTTTCCCTGCCGCCGCCATGCAAGGACCGCCCATCCGGACGATGCCGCGAAGACGTGCCGCATGCAGCGTCCGGCGTCGCCGTTTCACCAGTGGCGCAGCGGTGTAAAGCAAATGCAACCGTTTGGCACCGATCGCGTCCGCTGTCACATCGGAGAAAACCCTTCCCCGCTGCCAGTGCGGATGAAGTCATTCGCCATGCACCGCGTAAAAACGGCCTTGTACGCCACTTTTTTGGCGAAGAATAAGAATCGTTCGCCTCATCCTTCGCGGCTTATGCATTGGAGTGCATCGCCTCGCGGCTGGCCCTCGTTCCAGGTCGGATACATCGTGTTACAAGATTTCGCCGGTGTAACAAGTGCACCGAAATAAACGCAATAAAAATCAACAACTTATATCGCGTGGCACGCTCGTCGCTGAGTGAGTCGTTACAAAACGCGTGCGGCCTCATGCAAGGCACGCCGCCACGCCGGGCAAGCAAAGGCGGCACCACGACCGCCATGCCCGGCGCCACAACACAGGCGATGCGCCACTGGCCACTGGTCATTTCGAAGCAGCGGCCGGGCAATGGGAGGGTCTGCTCATTGCCTGGTTGGGGATGGGCGTCTTCCGCGCAAGCGGGGAACGGCGACAGGCGCGTCTGTCTGGGACGGCTTGCCGCCGGCCGGCACCGTGGCGGGCGCGGGATCTTTCCCGCGTCTGCCTCGGCAATAAGAAGAATCCGGGGGAATCATCATGAGCGGCTCCATCACCCGCCCGCTGCTGTTCGTATCGCAGCACCACGAGGCCAATCTTTGCCGCTTCCTCAGCCAGCGTGGCTGGAAGCTGCTGTTCGCCACCGATGCGCACGAGGTCCAGGCGCACCCGCTCGACGAGCAGCCGATCGCCGGCCTGCTCGATTTGACCGGCGAGATCGACGACGTCGAACTGGAGGCGCTCGAGCCCTGGTTCGCGCAGCCCAACATCGCGTGGATCGCGATGGTCGACTGCCGCGACCGCCTGACCCCGACCGCGCGCCGGCTGCTGGGGCTGTATTTCATCGACTATCTGACCGCCCCGTTTGAATCGGTGACGCTGGCGCAGCGGCTGGGCCACGGCTGGGGCATGGTGCAGCTGCGCCAGGACAGTGCGTCGCCCAATGCGCGTGCAGTGGGTCCGGCGGGCATGGTCGGCGAATGCGAGGCGATGCAGACGCTGTTCCGCGGCATCGCCAAGGTCGCGCGCTGGGATGCGCCGGTGCTGATCGGCGGCGAATCGGGGACTGGCAAGGAACTCGCCGCGCAGGCGATTCATCGCGCCTCGGCGCGTGCCGCGCAGCCCTTCGTCGCGCTGAACTGCGCCGCGATCCCGCCCGCGCTGCTGCAGTCCGAACTGTTCGGCTACGAGCGCGGCGCGTTCACCGGCGCGCTCAAGCGCAAACCCGGCCGCATCGAGCTGGCGCAGGGCGGCACGCTGTTTCTCGACGAGATCGGCGACATGCCGCTCGAGAGCCAGACCAGCCTGCTGCGCTTTCTCGAAACGGGCTGCATCGAACGGCTGGGCGGCACGGACTCGGTCGCCGTCGATGCGCGCATTGTCTCGGCCACGCACGTCGATCTCGAGGCGGCCGTAGCGGCCGGCCGCTTCCGCCAGGACCTGTATCACCGGCTGTGCGTGCTGCGCATCCGCCAGCCCGCGCTGCGCGAGCGCGGCAGCGACATCGTGCTGCTGGCCGAGCATGTGCTCGGCGAGATCCGGCGGCAGGCGCCGGCACGCATCAAGGGGTTCTCCAACTCGGCGATGCGCGCGATGGCCGTGCATCCGTGGCCGGGCAATGTGCGCGAGCTGATCAACCGCATCCGCCATGCCGCGGCAATGTGCGAAGGCGGCGTGATCCGCCCCGCCGATCTGGACCTGCAGCCGCCCGCCGAGGCGCATCCCTGCACGCTCGCCGCGGTGCGCGAGGCGGCCGAATGCAACGCGATCCGCGAGGCGCTGCAACGCCATCACGAGCGGCTGATCGATGTCGCCGCCGAACTGGGCGTGTCGCGGGTGACGCTGTTCCGCTTGATGCGCGACTACAAGCTCCAGATTCGCAGGCAGGACCTCGGGCTGGTGGTACGCGAGGGCTGAGCGCTGCTGCGCCCTCGCCGCCTGGACCCCGCACCCGGCACCCTGCCCTGCGCCCCCATCGAGTCTGCCCGCATGCCATCCGCCACCGCCCGGCCGTGCGCCGCCGTCCGCCACACCGGCTTGCGCTACCTGCTGGTCGGCGCCAGCAATTCCGTGCTGGGCTTCGCCGCCATCTGGCTGGCGCTGCGCGGGCTGGACTGGCATCCGGCCGCGGCCAATGCCGCCGGCTATGCGGTCGGCTTCCTGTGGAGCTTCGCGCTGAACCGGCGCTGGACCTTCGCGCATCGCGGCCATGTTCTGGCAAGCCTGGGGCGCTTCGGCGCGGTCTGCGCGCTCGGCTACCTGGCCAACCTGGCGACGGTGCTGGCCCTGTCGAACGTGCTGGCGCCGCGCAGCCTGCTGGCGCAACTCGGCGGCATGGCTGTCTATACGGGGCTGACGTACCTGGGGGCGCGGCATTGGGCGTTTCGCGGACATGTGGGCTGCACGCAGCGGAAGAAGATCGGCCGCGCCACGCGCATCGCGGCAGCGCGCGCCGTCATGGCCAACGCGCCGTTCGTCGTTGCCGTCGCGGCCGGCTCCGCCCTGCCCTGGCTCGCGCCCTATCCCCCGATGATCGACCTGCCGCAGCATGCCGGCCAGATCGCCGCGCTGCGCGACCTGCTGGCCGGTACCTCGCCATGGCAGCAGGACCTGCGCATCAATCCGTTCACGCCCTACCTGCTCGGCTATGGCGCGGCGCTGGCGCTATCGTGGTGGATGCCGGTGACGGCCGCGCTGAAGCTGCTGCTGTCGCTGGCCTATCTCGCCTGTATCGGCGCCTGTATCGCGCTGCGCCGGCAGCTTGGCGCCGATGCGCGGCTGGACTGGCTGTTCGTGCCGGGATTCTTCGGCTTCGCCTATGAATGGGGCTTCCTGACCTTTCTGCTGGCGGTGCCGCTGGGCCTGCTGTTCCTGCTGCCCGCATGGCGCCACGCAGGTGCGCCGACGCTGCGAACGGCCGCCGCGATCGTGCTCGCCGGCGCGCTGCTGTTCGCCGCGCATGGGCTGGTGTTCCTGTTCGCCTGCGCGGTGGGCGCCGCCTGTGCGCTGTTCGGTTCCGCCCGCGATGACGGCTCGCGGCCGGCGCCACCGACGCCGCGCATCGTGCGGCTCGCGCTGCTGCCCTACGCGCTGCTGGCGCTGCTCGCGCTGCTGTACGCCGGCCACGCGCAGCGGCTCGAAGCCACGCTCGACTACGCATGGCCGGCCATCGAATGGCGCTGGGACTGGATGCGGTTGCCGCTGCTGCTGGTGTCGCCCTGGGGTGCGTGGTCGACGCATCTGCCGTTCGCACTGGCCACGCTGCTGATGCTGGCCGCGCCCTGGGCGATGGGGCTGCGGCCGCGCTGGCATCTGCCGCACGCCTGGCTGCCCCTCGCCGCCGTGCTGCTGATCTGGCTGTGCGTGCCGCACTACGCGATGCGCACCGCCTTCCTGTTCCAGCGCTTCGGCATCCTGCTGCTGCCCTGCTATGCGTTGCT
>NZ_JCBAJO010000310.1:0-4487 GCF_059772245.1 Cupriavidus sp. R6-3 | reverse complement strand
TACGGTGGCTGCGGCGGCGCGCCGCCGCACGGTCATGATGCCGGGCGTGACGTGATGCATGGCGTCGGTCGCGACGTTGGGCAATGGCAAGCTCATGTAGGTGCGGTCCTTTATACTTCGCGGCATTCTAGCAAAGCGCGGCATCGACGCCGACGCGCGAAGGCTTCCGGTAAGATATGGCCTCGCTCGGCGAACCGATGTCCACGCCGCCGCGGCACTGGTCGAGACGCATCGCCCGGTCACGCTGTCCGGCAAGTCGCCGATGCGCGGCCGGCCAGTCGGCACGGTCTCGCGCGCGGCAGGCGCCACGCATTCTCTTCGAACACCTCGTTTCATGCATCCACTGAACATCTACAACACGCTCGCGCGCGAGAAACAGCCCTTCGTGCCCATCGAACCCGGCAAGGTCCGCATGTATGTCTGCGGCATGACGGTGTACGACTACTGCCACGTCGGGCATGCGCGCGTGATGGTGGTGTTCGACATGGTGCAGCGCTGGCTGCGCGCCGCGGGCTACGAGGTGACCTATGTGCAGAACATCACCGACATCGACGACAAGATCATCCGCCGCGCCGCCGAGAACGGCGAGACCATCGGCGAGCTGACCGAGCGGTTCATCGGCTATATGCACGAGGACGCGGCCGCGCTGGGCATCCAGCGCCCGGACCACGAGCCACGCGCGACGCAATACGTGCCGCAGATGCTCGACATCATCGGCAAGCTCGAAGCGAAGGGCCTGGCCTATCAGGCCAGCGACGGCGACGTCAATTACGCGGTGCGCAAGTTCGCCGGCTACGGCAAGCTGTCGGGCAAGTCGCTGGAGGACCTGCGCGCCGGCGAGCGCGTGGCGGCCAACGATGCCAAGCACGACCCGCTCGACTTCGTGCTGTGGAAGTCGGCCAAGGACAGCGAACCGGCCGAAAGCAAGTGGTCGTCGAAGTGGGGCATGGGCCGTCCGGGCTGGCATATCGAATGCTCGGCGATGAGCTGCGCGCTGCTGGGCGAGCATTTCGACATCCATGGCGGCGGGGCCGACCTGCAGTTCCCGCACCACGAGAACGAGATCGCGCAGTCGGAAGGCGCCAGCGGCAAGCCCTTCGTCAACGTATGGATGCATAACGGCTTCGTGCGCATCAACGACGAGAAGATGTCGAAGTCGCTCGGCAACTTCTTCACGATCCGCGAGGTGCTCAAGCAGTACGACGCCGAGGTCGTGCGCTTCTTCATCCTGCGCGCGCACTACCGCAGCCCGCTGAACTACAGCGACGCGCACCTGGACGACGCGCGCCACGGCCTGACCCGTCTCTACACGGCGCTCAAGGACGTGCAGCCCGACACGCAGCCGCTCGATTGGGACGAGCCGCACGCGCGCCGCTTCGCCGAGGCGATGGGCGACGACTTCAATACGCCGATCGCGGTCTCGGTGCTGTTCGACCTGGCCGGCGAAGTCAATCGCGGCGGCTCCCCCGCCGCGGCACGGCAATTGAAAGGCCTGGCCGCGACGCTCGGCCTGCTTGGGCGCGACGCGCACGCCTTCCTGCAGGGCGGCGCCGCCGCGGCCGGCATCGCGCCGGCGAAGATCGAGGAGCGCATCGCCGCGCGCAAGCAGGCCAAGGCCGAGCGCAATTTCGCCGAGGCCGACCGCATCCGCGCCGAACTGCTGGAGGCCGGCATCGTGCTCGAGGACAAGCCGGGCGGCGTGACCGAATGGAGGCGTGCTTGAACGCTGCCGTGCGCAAGACGCCCGGCACGGCGGCCAAGGCCGCCAAGCCGGCGCGGCCCACCGGAGAGCCGGCCCTGGAGGTGACCAAGGCGGCCAAGGCGACCAAGGCAGCGAAGGTCGCCAAGGCGCCGGCCGCCGGCGGCGTGGCCGCGCCCAAGGCCCGCACCGTCACCAAGGCCGACGGCAAGCCGGTCCTGAAGACCGCGCGCGCCGCCAAGGCAACGCTGCCCGAGGCCGCGGCGATCCCGCTGCCGGTCGAGACGGTCGAGGGCGCGGTCCGTCCCGCCTACTGGGACGAGGCCTGCGCCGACCTGATGAAGCGCGACCGCATCCTGCGCAAGATGATCCCGACCTACGGGCCGGCGCATCTGGTTTCGCGCGGCGATCCCTTCATCACGCTGGCCCGTTCGATCGTCGGCCAGCAGATCTCGGTCAAGGCCGCGCAATCGGTGTGGGACCGGCTGGCCGCCGCCTGCCCGAAGCTGACGCCGGCGCAGCTGCTGCGGGCCGGCGTCGACAAGCTGGCCGCCTGCGGCCTGTCGCGCCGCAAGGCCGAGTACATCGTCGATCTCGCCGAGCACTTCAAGGCGGGGCGGGTCCATGTCGACAAATGGGCCGAGATGGACGACGAGGCGGTCATTGCCGAGTTGACGCAGATCCGCGGCATCGGCCGCTGGACCGCCGAGATGTTCCTGATGTTCAACCTGATGCGGCCGAACGTGCTGCCGCTCGACGACATCGGCCTGATCAACGCGATCTCGGCCAACTATTTCAGCGGCGAACCGGTCACGCGCAGCGAGGCGCGCGAGGTCGCCGCCAACTGGGAGCCATGGCGCACCGTGGCGACCTGGTACATGTGGCGCAGCCTTGATCCGCTGCCTGTCACTTACTAGTCTGGCATTCGATAGCCGGGGCACGAAAGTGCTCCTTTCACCATCTTCAGGCGGCGCATGCGGCGCATCCGGCGCGATTTCAGCGCCCGGAGCGCAAGGAAATTCCGGTAGAATGCGCCCCTTCACAGACAGGTACGTGTGATTCAATGAAAACCACCTTCCTGGATTTCGAACAGCCGATCGCCGAACTCGAGGCAAAAATCGAAGAACTGCGCTTCGTGCAGGACGACTCGGCCGTCGACATTTCCGAAGAGATTTCGCGGCTGGCCGGCAAGAGCCAGCAGCTGACCAAGGACATCTACGCCAACCTGACCCCGTGGCAGGTGGCCCAGATCGCGCGCCATCCCCAGCGTCCCTACACGCTGGACTACGTGCGCGAGATCTTCACCGACTTCCACGAACTGCATGGCGACCGCGCCTTCGCCGACGATCTGTCGATCGTGGGCGGGCTGGCCCGCTTCAACGGCCAGGCCTGCATGGTGATCGGCCACCAGAAGGGCCGGGACACCAAGGAGCGCGCGCTGCGCAACTTCGGCATGTCCAAGCCCGAGGGCTATCGCAAGGCCAAGCGGCTGATGGAACTGGCCGACAAGTTCGGCCTGCCGATCTTCACCTTCGTCGACACGCCGGGCGCCTTCCCGGGCATCGACGCCGAGGAACGCGGCCAGTCGGAGGCGATCGGCCACAACCTGTACGTGATGGCCGGCCTGAAGGTGCCCCTGATCGCCACCATCATCGGTGAGGGCGGTTCGGGTGGCGCCCTGGCGATCGCCGTGGGCGACGTGGTGCAGATGCTGCAATTCGCCACCTATGCGGTGATCTCGCCGGAAGGCTGCGCGTCGATCCTGTGGAAGACCGCCGAGAAGGCGCCCGAGGCCGCCGAGGCGCTGGGCCTGACCGCGCATCGCCTGAAGGCGCTGGGCCTGATCGACAAGATCGTCAACGAGCCGCTGGGCGGCGCGCACCGCGATCCGAAGGCCATGGCCGCGATGCTCAAGCGTTCGCTGGCCGAGTCGCTGCGCCAGTTCCAGGGCATCAGCGTCAAGGAACTGCAGGCGCGCCGCCACGAGCGCCTGATGGCCTATGGCAAGTTCAAGGAAACCGGCGCACAAGGCTGATCCCGCCGCGCCCGATTTGCGCGACCCGACCGCCACGCTGACCGACAAGGTCGCACAGGCCCTGCAGGCCGGTGCGGCCTTTGTCGTTTCAGGGGCCGGCCAACATGGCCCGCGCGCGGTGGCGGTGGCGCTGTCGGGCGGCCGCGATTCGGTGGCACTGCTGCACGCCACGCGCGCCGCGCTCGCCGGCACCCGTGTCGACGAGGCCGGGCCGGCGCCCCTGCTGGCGCTGCATGTCCACCACGGCCTGCAGGCCCAGGCCGACGAATGGGACCGCTTCTGCGCCGCGTTGTGCCAGGACTGGGGTGTCGAATACCGCGCCGCCCGGGTCTTGGTCGTTCCCGCGCACGGAGAAGGGCTCGAAGCCGCCGCCCGCCGCGTTCGCTACCAGGCGCTGACCGAGCTCTGCGAGCAGCACAACGTCGGCTGGCTGCTGTTCGGCCACCATCTGGACGACCAGGTCGAAACGGTGCTGATGCGGCTGTTCCGCGGCAGCGGCGTGCATGGCCTGGCCGGCATGCCGGCGCTGCGGCGCCTGGCCGAACGCCGCGACATCGCGCTGCTGCGGCCGTGGCTCGAGATCGAACGGCGCGACATCGAGACCTATTGCGACGCGCACGGCCTGCGCTGGATCGACGATCCCTCCAACGACGACACCCGCTTCGCCCGCAACGCGCTGCGCCAGCAGTTGCCCGGATTGCTCGCCGCCTTCCCGGCGCTGCGCGCCAACGTCGCCCAGGCCGCCGCGCATCT
>NZ_JCBAJO010000031.1:0-35274 GCF_059772245.1 Cupriavidus sp. R6-3 | reverse complement strand
CGGCCTTTTCCTCCTCGACCTCGCCGACGAAGCGCAGCGTCAGGTGGACCTGCGCGGCCGGCGTCGCACGGATGCCGCGCTCGCGCGGCAGCGTCGCCAGCAGCGAGGCCGCCAGCGCGGGCGGGGTTTCCAGTGCGACAAAGAGCCGTGGCATGTCGGCGCGCGGTTACGGGTGCGTTGCGGGTGCGTTGCGGGTGCGGCGCGGGTAGCGCGATGTGGCTGCCGTTACGAGGCTGCCGTTACGAGGCTACCGTTACGGGCCATCGTTATGCGGCTGCCGTCATGCGGCGGCCGCCAGCGCGTCGCGCAACAGCGGCAGATGCGGCGCCGCCGCCGTGCCTTCCAGCCGCAGCAGTGCCTGCTTGCGGTCGGTGCCGCCGGCATAGCCCGTCAGCGCGCCCTTGGCGCCCAGCACGCGATGGCAGGGCACGATCACCGAGATCGGGTTGCGGCCCACCGCGCTGCCAACCGCGCGCGCATGGCCGGGCGGCAGGCCGAGGCCCAGGGCCAATTGGCCATAGCTGATGGTTTCGCCGAAGGGGATCTCGCACAGCGCCCGCCAGACCTGCTGCTGGAAGGCGCTGCCGGCCAGGCGCAGCGGCACGGTGAAACGCTGCCTCCCACCGGCGAAGTACTCGGTCAGCTCTTGCGCCGCCTGCGCCAGTACGCGCGCATTACGTGCGTCAACGGCAGCGGAGTCCAACGGTCCGGCCGGATGGTATTTCTGGCCGGCAAAGAACATCCCGGTCAGATGGCCGTCTTCTGCGCGCAACAGCACGTCGCCGAGCGGGCTCGACATCGAACGATAGTGAATCATGTTGGCTGCTCCTGTAATTGAGGGCGGCGTGTTCTGCGGCCGCGTCGCGTCACGGCTGGATCGCAAGTGGTAGCGCCAAGGCCCGCGGGCACCGCACGCGCCTCGGCACGTTCGCGCTCGCGGCGGTCCTGCATGTCCTGGTACTGCCGCCACAGATGCATGGCAGCGTAAGCGCGCCACGGCGCCCATTGCGCGGCGTGCCGCAGCATCTCGCCGTTGCGCTCGATGCCGAGCACCTTGCGCAGCGCATAGTCGGTGGCCGGGAACGCATCGGGCCAGCCCAGCGCGCGCATCGCAATGTATTGCGCGGTCCAGTCGCCCACGCCGTCGATGGCACACAGCGCCGCGACGGTCTGCGCGGGTTCCACACCGGGCTCGAGCGACACCCTGCCTTCGACCACGGCCGTGGCGATCGCATGGATCGCGCGCGCCTTGGCCATCGGCACGCCCAGTGCATTGAGCTCCGTCACTGGTACCGCAGCCAGCGTGGCCGCGCCCGGAAAGCAGGCGCGCAGTTCGTCCATCGGCGCGGCCAGCGGTACGCCATGGGCCTGCACCAGCCGATGCAGCATGGCACGGGCCTGGCCCAGCGAGACGACCTGGCCCAGTACCGCCCGCACCGCGATCTCGAAACCGTCCACGGTCCCCGGCAAGCGCATGCCCGGCATGTCGGCCGCCAGCGCGCCCAGGTGGCGATCGACCACGTCGGGCCGGCAACCGAGATCGCACAGGCGCCGGACCTTGCCCAGCACCTGCGGAATGGCATGCGCCAGCGAACCGGACAGCGTCACGCGCAATACGTGGCGTTGCGGGACCAGCGCGAGCCGCATCCAGCCGCTGTGCAGTCGCCCACCGACTTCGATGGCAACGGTGCGTCCGTATTCGCCGCCATGCGCATCGGGCCAGATCTGCTCGACGCCCTGCACCGCGCGCGCACCGAGAAACTGCATCAGCGCGGCCCACGCCATTGGCGGCCGGTAGCCGAGCTCGAACACCAGGCGGTCGGCCGGCATGCCCGCGGCGCGCTTGCGCATCGCGGTGGGCGCCAGGCCGTAGCGCGTCTTCAGCACGTCGTTGAAGCGGCGGACGCTGCCGAAGCCGGCCGCCAGTGCCACCTCGGTGACGGGCAGCGCGGTATCGGTCAGCAGCCGCTTGGCGAGCAGCAGGCGCTGCGTCTGCGCATAGTCGACCAGCGAGACGCCGAACTGCGCGGTGAACAGCCGCCGCAGGTGCCGCTCGGTGACGCCGATGCGCGCGGCGAGCTCGGGCACGCCGGCATCGGCCAGGAAGCCCTCGTCGATCAGCGTCGCCGCCGCCTGCGCCAGCCGGCCCGACAGGTCGGCAATCCCATGGCCTGGCGCCAGCTCGGGCCGGCAGCGCAGGCAGGGCCGATAGCCGTGCTTCTCGGCCGCCGCCGCGGTGGCGAAGAAGCTGCAGTTTTCGCGCTTGGGCGTGCGCACCGCGCAGACCGGCCGGCAGTAGATGCCGGTCGACGACACGGCGACGAAAAAGCGCCCGTCGAAGCGGCGGTCGTGCGAAACCACGGCGCGGTAGCAGGTGTCGGGATCGAGTTCCATGGCTGCATGCTACCGCTTTCCGGCGAAGCGACCAGCCGGATTCGGACATGCGAGTCCGAGCCGTCCGGCCACGTCCCGTTCAGCGGGATTTGCTCCGCCGCCCGCGCCACTGGCGCGCCGCGATGACGAAGGCCTCGATCAGCGCAGCGGTCGGCGCGCGCGACAGCGCCGAAGGCCGCGCCAGCACGCCGACCTCGCGATGGATCGGCCGGCCCGGCAACGGTTCGGCCTGCACGTTCGGACATTGCGCCAGCGGCAGCAGATCGGCCGGCACGATCGCGCAGCCCAGGCCCTGGTCGACCATCTGCAGGATCACCGCCGGCTCGTCGAGCTCCATGCCTTCGTCGACGCGCAGCCGATGGCGCTTCAGATAGCGGTCGACCAGATGCCCGCCGGCCGAATGCCGGTTGTAGCGGATGAAGGGCAGCGCGCCCAGCATCGCCCTCAGCTCGCGCGGCGCGCCACGCGGCGCGATGGCAACGAAGGGCTCGCTCAGCAAGGGCAGCCATTTCAGCTCGGCCGGAATGCCGAGACGGGGCTTGATCATCACCGCGACCTCGAGCTCGCGCGCGTCGACCTGGGTCAACAACTGCGTCGACATGCCGGGCACGATATTGACGTGGGTCTTCGGATAATCGGCGCGGAAACGCTGCATCGCCTTGGGCAGCAGCGTCGATTGCACCGTCGATACCGCGCCCAGGTCGATCGGCGTCAGCGCGGGAGCCGCGTGCGCCTGTCCCTTCATCGACTCGTACAGCTCGACGAAACGCACCGCCTCGGGCAGCAGCTTGCGCCCCTGCTCGCTGAGCGCCACCGACTTGCCGGTGCGATCGAACAGCGCGCAGCCCAGATCCTCTTCCAGCCGCCGTATCTGCGTGCTGACCGCGGACTGGGTCAGCGACAGCCGCGCCGCGGCGGCGGAAAACGAAGCGGTCTCGGCAGCGACCAGGAAGGTGCGGAAGTAGCGGATCATGGCGAAGGGCTCGGCGGTATCCGATCGAAATCCTTGATACTCAGCGCCAAAATGATTCGCTTCATATCGCGACTTGTGCTGAGTAGAATTTCCGGGACCATACCACGCCGCAGCCGGGCGCTTCCTCTCCACAAAGGCCGACACACACATATGCAAACCATTCCCCTGTTCCACCTGGCGTTCCCCGTGCACGATCTGGCCGAGGCCCGGCGCTTCTACGGCGAGCTGCTCGGCTGCCCCGAGGGCCGCAGCTCCGACAGCTGGGTCGATTTCAACTTCTACGGCCATCAGGTGGTCGCGCACCTGTCGCCCGAAGAGACCGGACATCGCTCGACCAGCGCGGTCGATGGCGACGACGTGCCGGTGCGCCATTTCGGCGCGATCCTGTCGATGGAGCAATGGGAGGCGCTGGCCGACAAGCTGCGCGCGGCCAACGTCAAGTTCGTGATCGAACCGCATGTGCGATTCAAGGGCCAGGTCGGCGAACAGGCCACGATGTTCTTCCTCGACCCGTCGGGCAATGCGCTCGAATTCAAGGCGTTCGGCGATATCAGCCAGGTGTTCGCGAAGTAAGGACTTCCGCGCGGCGCTGCCGGTCGCAAGCGTTGCCACGCTGCAGCGCCGGTGGCCGGTCGGCGCTATAACGACAGGCCACCCAGATGGTCCGCCAGCAGGTCGATGAAGGCCCGCGTCTTGGCCGGAATCGCGCGGGCCGCGGGCCATACCGCCTGCACCGGGATCGGCGGCGCCTCGAACGCGTCCAGCACCGTCACCAGGCGCCGCTGGTCGAGCAAAGGCCGCACCTGCCATAGCGGGCCGAAGCCGATGCCAAGGCCCAGCGCCACCGCCTCGTTGACGGCGGCCGTGCTGCCCGCGCGCAATCTGCCGTCGACGGCGAAGCGCCGCAGCTTGCCGTCGACCAGGAACGGCCAGCGCGCGTCGTTGCCCTCGCCGCTGCGCACGACGCAGCGATGCGCGGCCAGGTCGCGCGGGTGCGCCGGCACGCCGTGGCGCGCCACATAGCTGCGCGAGCAGAAGGCCACGCGCCGCAGCATCGCCAGCCGGCGCGCCTTCAGGTTGTCGTCGGTCACCTCGCCGATGCGTACCGCCAGGTCCAGCCCTTCCGCGCGCAGATCGGTGAAGGCGTCGCTGACCGTCAGCTCCACTTCCACCTTCGGATGCCGCTCCATGTAACGGGCGACCACCGGCACGATATATGCCGGTGCGAACAGCACCGGTGCGCTGACGCGCAGCGTGCCGAACGCGGACGTACTCAGGCTCGACGCGGCATCCCACGCCTCGTTCAACTCCGCCATGGCCGGCGCGACGCGATGCCGGAACGCCTCGCCGGCCTCGGTCAGCTGGCAGCTGCGGGTGGTTCGCTGCACCAGCTGCACGCCGAGGCTGCGCTCGAGCAGCGCCAGCGAACGGCTGACCGATTGCAGCGAACGGCCCAGATGCCGGGCGGCCTTGCTCAGGCTGCCGTGCTCGGCGATGGCAAGGAAGGTCAGGATGTCGGATACGCGGTCCATCGGCGCTCCACGGCTGGATTCCCGTTTGGATTCCGTTTGGATTCCGTTTGGATTCCGTTTGGATTCGAAGATCGTTGCCCGCCATTCTCTCAGTTTGTGGAAGAGAGAATCATCGAGCGCCCGTATTCTCCTCCGATACGTGACTCTCTATCGTGTCCGGATCATCCACCACGAACGAGGACACGCATCGTGACATCCATCGCCACAGCAACATCTCCCTCCGAGTCCGCGGCGGCGCGCCGCGTACTGGTCGTCGGCGCCGCCGGACGGTTTGCCGGCCTGGTTCCGCAGGCGCTGCGGGACAGGGGCGTGACCGTGCGCGGACTGGTCCGCGACGCGCAACGCGCTCCCCACGCCCTGGCCAATGGCGTCGACGAGGTCGCCGTTGCCGACCTGCGCTCGCCCGAGACGCTGGTGGCCGCGCTGGACGGCGTCGACGGCGTCTTCTACATCGGCCCCGCCTTCGCGCCGGACGAATCGCAGCTCGGCATCAACATGGTCGCCGCGGCGCGGCGGGCCGGCGTGCGGCGCTTCGTGTTTTCCTCGGTGATCCAGCCGACCGACGTGACGCTCGCCAACCACGCCAGCAAGATTCCGGTCGAGCAGGCGCTGTTCGATTCGGGCCTGCAGTTCACCGTGCTGCAGCCCGCGAACTTCCATCAGAACCTGCTGGGCGGATGGGCGCGCGTGGTGGCCGAGGGCAGCTTCGCCGAGCCCTATCCGGTCGACGTGCCGGTGGCCCGCGTCGACTATCGCGACGTGGCGGAGGTCGCCGCGATGGCACTGACCACCGATCGGCTGGCGCACGGCTGTTTCGAGCTGGCCGGCGAGGCGGGACTGACGCGCACGCAGATTGCCGCGATGATGAGCGAGGCGCTCGGCCGCAACATTGTCCCCGGCGAGATCGATTTCGAGCGATGGAGGGCGCGCCTGCCGCTGGACTACACCGCGGCCCAATGGGAGCTGCTGCGCAAGATCCACGAACACTATGCAGCCCATGGATTGCGCGCCAATACGCTGGTGCTGCAGGCGATCCTGGGTGGTCCGCCAAGGTCGATGCAGGCGTTTGTGCGGGAACTCGCGACGAGCACCCGCGCGGCGGCGTGAGCGGTCATCGGCCACGCCGCACGGGGGTGGCCTCGGCCCCGGATCGGTGAGCCATTCGGCGGGTACCTTCCGCTTGCCGGGTGACCTCAAGGACTGTATATTTGTACAGTCCTTGATCGCCACGGAGGTAAGCATGTCAATCGCACGAGCCGGCAGCAAAAACGAGGCCCTGCGTCTGCTGGCCGCCCGTGAGGTTCTGGCGCTGGAGCTGGACTATGAAACGGGTTGGCAGGACGCCGTCGAACTGGGCCGGCTGGGGGAAAAACGCGGCATACGCGTCCAGTACCGCGGCCAGGAAAGCATCGCGGTGCGCTCGCACGAGGCCCTGATCGAAGGGCTCGCCAAACCCAAGACCACCTTCCGTCAGCGCAATCTCTATTGCCTGTTCGATCTCGGCGCCATTGCCGACCAGGAACTGCATGAGCTCGAAGCGCGCGCCAGCCGCCTCGGCGACTACATCCTGGCCGGCCATCTGCTGCGCGAGGTGGATGCCTTCTGGCATTGAGGCGCGATGAAAGCGCGCGATTGCAGCACGCGATTGCAGCGCCCGACCAGGGTGCGGATCGAGGCGTGATGGTCGCTGAGCCGAGCACGACGCTGCGACGCCGTGTCGCAGCACCAGGAACAGCGGCAAAACCATCGCTTCACCCGACGATCCACCAAATACTTTCGTGAGCTTTTCGAAAGAATGCGGTATCCGGGCAACGCACGATGGTGCCCCCGATCGCAGGCAGGGTTGGCTCCCGCGCCAGCGCCAGGCAATCCAGCGAACGGAACACATCAGGCAAAACACAACAGGAGACCCGCGACACCATGTCAGCCAACCTGTACGACGCCAAGGAGCCGCTGCTGCGCTGTCTGCAAGAGAATCTGGCCGGTTGGCATTCGGCCCTCGACCACGTTCTGTCGCAGTCCGGCATCTCCCCGACGGAATGGCTCCTGCTGCAACACCTCGCACACCGGCAGCGCACCGAACCGGATCGCATCACGGCGGCTTGCACCTTGCCCTGGCTCGAGGCCGAGGAATTCGAGGCGATGGTCCGCAGCCTGTCGGACCAGGGATGGCTCGAGCAGCAGTCCGGCCCGTATGCGGCGCAGCCGATTCCGTTGATCCGCTCCAGCGCCAGCCATCGCATGGACAAGCTCGGTCAGGCCATCAAGGCGCTGCAATCGGTCTGGGTCTCGCCGCTGAGCCTGGAAGAGCGCGGCATGATGCTCACCTGTCTGACCAGGATGCAGCGCCAGCTCGAGCGGCTGGCGCCACGCGGCTCGACGAACTGCGCGACAAACTCCGCAGCAAACTGCGCGGCCAGCGGCGGCAGCGTGACGCGCGGCACCTCGGATCGCCGGCTGCTGATTCGCTGAGTCGCCGGCTGCTGATTCGCTGAGTCGCCGGCTGCTGATCCGCTGAGTCGCCGGCTGCTGATCCGCTGAGGCGCGGGCCGCCGCGCGCTACGCGCTGACGTTGGCGCTGACACTGGCGCCGTATTGCGGCCATATCGCGCGCGGCTGGGGGCAGACCGCATCGCGCGGCAGCTGCAGCAAGGTCAGGCGCAGCCGTCCCCGTCCGCTTTCGACCGTTCCCAACAAGGATTCCATCAGCTGGCCGCCGGCCGGCGCCTGCGCAAACCAGTCCGACATCGCGACGCGGCGTTCGTGCACGACGGCAGCCAGCATGGCATCGCCCGACGGTTCGATCGTGCCCTTCCCGTCCCGTACCGGCAGCGCGGCCGGATCGATGCGCCAGCCCGCCGCGCACGCGGTCTCGCTGAGCCAGCTGGCGCGCACCGTCCCGGCTTCATCGAGCACCAGCACGGCCTTCTGCGCGGTACGTGCAAGCCAGCGCCGCGCGGCATGCAGCAGCGGCACCTGCAGTTGCAAGGCGAAGGCCATCAGCACGTCGCCATCGACATGGCCCGTCAGGCCGAGATGGCAGGCAGTTGCCGGCATCGTCAGCCGCGCCGCGAAGCTGTAGGCGCGCGCCGCGGGGCTGTCGTCATCGGCCAGCGAATACAGGCTCGCTTGCCGGCATTCGAAGGCGTCGGTATCTGCATGCTCGCCGCGCATCGCATAGCAGGCGAGCAGCCAGGCCTGGACGAAGCGGGTGTCGGACGGGCGCAGCGCGGTCCGGTGCAGCAGCGTCCAGCCGCCGTTGCCGGTCCGGTACAGCACGCCGTCGACGTCGCCGAGCTCGGCCGCCTGGACCGACACGATCGGATCGCGGCGGCCCAGAATGGCTGCCGCGCCTAGCGCCAGCGCGCCCACGTCGAGCGGTGCGGTCGGCGGCGTCGCGCAGGCGGCGCGCAGCGCGGCGATGATCGGAAAGCATGGCGGACGAACCGGCTCGTCCGCGGTCCATCCCAGATGCGGGGCCCAGCCGTGCGCGCCGGCACCGGAGTGTGCCACTCCGGATGCCGTGCCGGCGAGGCGGACGCGTTGAAGCTGTTTCATGCTCGAACCCTCCGCGTCCGGACCGGCTTCAATCGCGCAGCAGCTGCTTGGCGATGATCATCTGCTGGATCTGCGTGGTGCCTTCGTACAGGCGCAGCAGACGGACGTCGCGGTAGAAGCGTTCGGCCTTGTATTCGGCGATATAGCCTGCGCCGCCGTGAATCTGCACCGCGCGATCGGCCACGCGGCCGACCATCTCGGTACAGAACATCTTGACGCAGGAGGCCAGCATGCTGACTTCGGGATCGCTCTTGCCCGGCTCCTTGGCGTCGTAGCGCTGGGCGCAATCACGCACCATCGACAGGCCGGCGTAAAGCTCGGCCTGGCTGTCGGCCAGCATGCCCTGGATCAGCTGGAATTCGCCGATCGGGCGGCCGAACTGCTTGCGGTCCTTGGCGTAGGCCACCGCATCGGTCAGCAGGCGATGGGCCATGCCGCACGCCAGCGCCGAGATATGCAGGCGGCCGCGGTCGAGCACCTTCATCGCGGTCTTGAAGCCCACGCCCGGCACGCCGCCGATGATGTTGGCGGCCGGCACGCGCACGTTTTCCAGCACCACGTCGCAGGTCTTGGTGCCGCGCTGGCCCATCTTCTTGTCCGGCTTGCCCAGCGAGATCCCAGGCGTGTCGGCCGGCACGATGAAGGCCGAGATGCCCGACGCGCCCGGGCCGCCGGTGCGCGCCATCAGCGTGAAGGCGCCGGCGCGCGGCGCATTGGTGATGAAGCGCTTGGTGCCGTTGATCACATAGTGATCGCCGTCCAGTTCCGCCTTGGTCTGCAGCGAGGCCGCGTCGGAGCCCGCGTTCGGCTCGGTCAGCGCGAAGGAGATGATCAGCTCGCCGCTGGCGATGCGCGGCAGATAGTTCTGCTTCTGCTCCTCGGTGCCATCCATCAGGATGCCCTGGGAGCCAATGCCCACGTTGGTGCCGAACACCGAGCGGAAGGCCAGCGCGGTATGGCCGAGGTCATAGACGACATCGCACTCCTGCGACATCGACAGGCCGATGCCGCCGTAGTTTTCCGGGATCGAGATGCCGAACAGGCCCATCTCCTTCATGTCGGCCACGATATCGGCCGGCACGTCGTCCGTTTCCTCGAGGATGTCCTCGGCGGGCTTCAGGCGCTCTTCGATGAAGCGCTGCACCGAGGCGCGCAGCAAGGAAAACGATTCGGTGTCCAGGGTCATGGCGATCTCCGTGGGAATTCGGTGGAGGAAGGGTGGCGCCGCGGGGCCGGCAGCGGTCCGGGGCCGGACCGGTCAATCCGGCAATGCGGGCGGATGGCCGTCATGGTACGCCGACCCCGGATTTTGACAATCCACGACAGCTTGGACAGAATGGACAGCCATATTTGACAATCCGCGGCCGGCGCCGCTTTCCGGCCCGCCGTCCCGCTCCTGCCGCACCCCACCACCATTTCGCCATGATGGATCTGAACGCCCTGCGCCTGTTCGTCGATATCGTCGACGCCGGCAACCTTTCCGCCGCCGCACGCAAGCTCAAGATGACGCGCGCCAACGTCAGCTACCGGCTCAAGGCGCTGGAGGAAGAGCTCGGCGTGCAGCTGCTGCGCCGGACCACGCGCCATGTCGAGCCGACGCCGGTGGGCGCCGGCCTCTACGAGCACGGCCGTAACATCCTCGCCGAGGTGGCCGCGGCCGACGCGCTGATCAGCAATATGGGCAAGACGCTGCAGGGCCATGTGCGGCTGTCGGTGCCGACCGGCCTGGGCCACGCGCTGCTGTCGCCGCTGCTGGTGCAGTTCAAGCACCGCTACCCGGACATCACGCTCGATGTGGTGTTCGACAACCGCATCCACAACCTGGTGTCGGAGGACGTCGAGGTCGCGTTGCGGATCATTTCGACCCCGCCCGATTCGGTGGTCGCGACCGAGATCGGCGAGGTCGATTGGGTGGTGTGCGCCTCGCCGGCCTATCTGGCCGCGCAGCCGGCGCCGCGGACGCTTGCCGATCTGCAGCGCCATGCGATCGTCTGCGCCTCGCCGGTCGGGCAGAAGCTGAAGGCCTTCGGCGCGCGCGCCGGCGAGGACGAACGCGAGCAGGTCGCGCTGGAGCCTACGCTGAGCTCCGAGAATTTCGCCTTCCTGAAGGAGGCCGTGCTGGGCGACGTCGGCATCGGCATCTTTCCGCTCTACGCGATCGGGCGCGAACTCGCCGCCGGCCTGGTGACGCCGGTATTGCGCGACTACCGCATCAGCGTGTTCGGCAGCCGGCTCTACATGCTGACCCTGCCGAACCGCTACCAGACCATGGCGACGCGCTGCCTGCTGACGTTCCTGAAGGGGGAATTGCAGGCGATCTGGCCGCGGCTGGCCGCGATGCCGCAGTGACGCAGTGACGCAGTGACCCCGTGACGCAGTGATCCAGTGACCGGCAGACTTTCGGCGCGCGCCGAGCTTTAATCCGGCCCGCCCGTCGACGCCCGCTCGATTACCCGAAACCCCACGTCGACGATGCGCGGCTCCACCGGCAAGCCCTTGCACTTGTCCAGGATCAGCCGCGCGGCGGTCGCGCCGATGCGCGCGGCATCGACCTGGACCGTGGTCAGCGACGGCGCCATGTGCGCGGCCGCCTCGGCATCGCCGAAGCCGCAGACCGCCAGATCCTCGGGCACGCGCAGGCCGCGCGCCTGCGCTTCGACCAGCACGCCCTGCGCCAGCTGGTCCGAGCTGCAGCAGATCGCCTGCAGCCGTGGCTCCTTCTCCAGCAGCTCCGCCAGAGCGCGCCGCCCCAACGGCAGATTGCTGGGCGCCGGCACGACCGCGGTCGGCACCGGCCGGCCGAAGGTCGACACGAAGGCCTCCGAGCGAATGCGCGCCCGGCGATCGTCGCCGGTGGCGATGCCCACGCGCTGCCAGCCCTTCGACAGGAAATAGCCGGCCACCGCGCTGCCGACCTTGACGTGCGAAAAGCCGACCGCCATGTCCACCGGCCGGTCGCTGAGCTCCCACGTCTCGACCACCGGAATGCCCGACTGCCGCAGCCGCTCGCGCGCCGCCTCCGACTGGATCAGCCCGGTGACGACGATGCCGTCTGGGCGCCGGCCGATCATCGCGTTGAGCAGCGCCTCCTCGCGCGAATCGTCGTAGCTGCTCTGGCCGAGGATCAGGTGGTAGCCGGCCGCCTCCAGCGTCTCGGTCAGCGCCTTGATGGTCGGCAGGAACTGCGTCACCGCGATATCGGGCACGACCGCCGCCACCATCAGGCTGCGCCGCGACTTCAGTCCGCCGGCGATGAGGTTCGGGATATAGCCCACCGCCTCCGCCGCCTGCTGCACGCGTTCGATGGTCTTGGCCGACACCATGCCGGGATTGCTGAGCGCGCGGGACGCGGTGATCAGCGACACGCCGGCCTCGCGGGCGACGTCATGCAGGGTCACGGACTTGTTCTGGGCTTTGGTGGGGGCCACGTCGGGGTCTCGGATCAAGGCAAAAGGTAGGGCAACGACAGGGCAACGGACAGGGCAACGGACGGGCGGCTTCGGGAAAGCCATGAGCCGGCATCGTGGCGAAGCGCGTTGACAGCGATGATATGACAACGTTAGCATTTCGCCGAAACATGCCCGTCCCTGTCACGCCGCCGCACAAGATCGCGGTGCACGGCGCCCGACATTGTAACGGGCTTGTTTTGGCGTCGAAATGACAACGTTGTCATTTCGCGCCGCAAGACGAAGACGATTACCCCCTCGCCCAACGGAGACACCCCATGACCCTCGCCGCCGACCGCATCGCCTGGATCCGCCTGTCCAGCTGCTTTCTGCCGCTGGCCACCCCGATCAGCGACGCCAAGGTGCTGACCGGCCGCCAGAAGCCGATGACCGAGGTCGCGATCCTGTTCGCCGAGATCACGACCGCGGACGGGCGCGAGGGCATGGGCTTCAGCTATTCCAAGCGCGCCGGCGGTCCCGGCCAGTACGCCCATGCCTGCGAACTGGCGCCGACGCTGCTGGGCGAAGACCCCAGCGACATCGCGCGGCTGTGGGACAGGCTGTGCTGGGCCGGCGCCTCGGTCGGGCGCAGCGGCATGGCGACGCAGGCGATCGGCGCCTTCGACGTCGCGCTGTGGGACCTGAAGGCGCGCCGGGCGGGCCTGTCGCTGGCCAAGCTGCTCGGCGCGCAGCGCGATGCGGTGCGCTGCTACAACACCTCGGGCGGCTTCCTGCATACGCCGCTCGATCAGCTGTTGATCAACGCCGCCGCCTCGGTCGAGCGCGGCATCGGCGGCATCAAGCTCAAGGTCGGCCAGCCGGACGGCGCGCGCGACGTCGAACGGGTCGGCGCCGTACGCAAGCAGCTGGGCGACGCCGTGCCGCTGATGGTCGACGCCAACCAGCAGTGGGACCGCCCCACCGCGCAGCGGATGTGCCGCACGCTGGAGCCGTTCAACCTGGTCTGGATCGAGGAGCCGCTGGACGCCTACGACCACGAGGGTCATGCCGCGCTGGCCGCGCAGTTCGATACCCCGATCGCCACCGGCGAGATGCTGACCAGCGCCGCCGAACACTGGGACCTGATCCGCCACCGCGCCGCCGACTACCTGATGCCCGACGCCCCGCGCGTGGGCGGCATCACGCCCTTCCTGAAGGTCGCGGCGCTGGCCGAGCACGCCGGCCTGATGCTGGCCCCCCATTTCGCGATGGAGCTGCACATCCACCTGGCGGCGGCGTATCCGCGCGAGCCCTGGGTCGAGCATTTCGACTGGCTCGAGCCGCTGTTCAACGAGCGGCTGGAGATCCGCGATGGCCGCATCGCCGTGCCGACGCGGCCGGGCCTGGGCGTATCGATCAGCGAGCAGGCGCGTGCGTGGACCCGCGCGCAGGCCGAATTCGGCGAGCGCCCGTAACGGCGACCAGCCGACGAGAACCCGGCAGACGGGGCAGTAAGCAGGCAGGAATAGACAGAAACAGGCCGGCGCCCAAGACCGGCCGATGCACGACAAGCGCAGACCCCATCCTCAAGGAGACACTGATGAAACGCCTGATCGCCACGCTGGCCCTCGGCCTTGCCACCACGCTGTCCGCCCACGCCGCCTGGCCCGACAAGCCGGTCGCGATGGTGGTGCCCTTCCCCGCCGGCGGCTCGACCGACGTGATTGCGCGCATCCTCGGCGCCAAGCTGCAGGAGCAGACCGGCGCCAGCTTCGTGGTCGAGAACAAGCCCGGCGCGGCGGGCGCGATCGGCGCCAGCTTCGTCAAGCGCGCGCCACCGGACGGCTATACGCTGCTGGTGTCCTCGCTGGGGCCGCTGGTCATCGCGCCGCATCTGATCAAGAGCACGCCCTACGACCCGGCCCGCGATTTCGACTACATCTCGGTCGCGGTGCAGGCGCCCAACATCCTGGCCGTGCCGGCCAACTCGCGCTTCCAGACGCTGCAGGAAGTCGTGGCGTACCTGAAGGCCAATCCCGGCAAGCTGACCTTCGCCTCGGCCGGCAACGGCACCAGCGACCATCTGACCGCCGAGCTGTTCTGGCAGCAGACCGGCACCAGCGGCACGCATGTCCCCTACAAGGGCGGCGCGCCGGCGATGAACGACCTGATCGGCGGCCAGGTTGATGCGACCTTCATGAACATCAATACCGCGATGCCGCACGTCAAGGCCGGCAAGATCCGCGCGCTGGCGATCACCAGCACGCAGCGCTCGCCGGTGCTGCCCTCGGTGCCGACCATGGAAGAAGCGGGCATCAAGAACCTGGTCGTCTATTCGTGGCAGGCCGTGGCGGCGCCCAGGGGACTGCCCGCCGATATCCGGGACAAGCTGCACAAGGGCATCGTCGCCGGGCTGAACGACCCCGCGGTCAAGAACAAGCTGCTCGAGGTCGGCTTCGAGATCGTCGGCAACACGCCCGAACAGTTCACCCGCTTCCAGGCCGCCGAGTCGGCCCGCTGGAAGCGCGTCATCGAAACCGGAAAGATCGCCGCCGACTGACGGCGGCACAGGAGAACCACTGATGATGCAAACGGCGAGCCGCGGCCCCGGCCAACCGCTCTATATCCGCATGCACGAGGCCGACAACGTCGCCATCGTCGCCAACGACGGCGGCCTGCCGGCCGGCGCTACCTTCCCGTGCGGGCTGCAACTGGTCGAAAACGTGCCGCAGGGCCACAAGGTCGCGCTGGTCGATCTCGACGAGGGCGCGCCGGTGCTGCGCTACAACGTCGTCATCGGCTACACGGTCAAGCCGCTGCCGCGCGGCAGCTGGGTCAACGAGCGCGTGCTGCGGATGCCGTCCGCGCCCGAGCTTGACGCGCTGCCGATCGCCAATCGCGTGCCGCCCGCGCTGCCGCCGCTGGAGGGCTACACCTTCCAGGGCTACCGCAACGCCGACGGCTCGGTCGGCACGCGCAACATCCTCGCCATCACGACCACGGTGCAGTGCGTGGCCGGCGTGGTCGACTTCGCCGTGCGCCGGATCAAGGCCGAGCTGCTGCCGCGCTATCCGAACGTCGACGACGTGGTCGCGCTGGAACACAGCTATGGCTGCGGCGTGGCCATCGACGCGCCCGATGCGGTCATCCCGATCCGCACGATCCGCAACCTCGCGCTCAATCCGAACTTCGGCGGCGAAGTGATGATCGTCAGCCTGGGCTGCGAGAAGCTGCAGCCGACGCGCCTGATCGAGGCCGGCACGATCCCGCTGCAGGTCGAGGGCGGCGCGCCCGATGTCGTGTGCCTGCAGGACGAGCGCCATGTCGGTTTCGGCTCGATGATCGATTCGATCCTGGAGACGGCCGAGCGCCATCTGCAACGGCTGAACGCGCGCCGGCGCGAGACCTGCCCGGCGTCGGACCTGGTCGTTGGCGTGCAGTGCGGCGGCAGCGATGCGTTCTCCGGCGTCACGGCCAATCCCGCGGTCGGCTTCGCCACCGACCTGCTGGTGCGCGCCGGCGCCACCGTGATGTTCTCGGAGGTCACCGAGGTGCGCGACGGCATCGACCAGCTGACCGCGCGCGCCGCCACGCCCGAGGTCGCGCAGGCGATGATCGAGCAGATGGCGTGGTACGACCATTACCTCAGCAAGGGCCGCGTCGACCGCAGCGCCAACACCACGCCGGGCAACAAGAAGGGCGGCCTGTCGAACATCGTCGAGAAGGCGATGGGCTCGATCGTCAAGTCGGGTACCGGGCCGATCCACGGCGTGGTGGCCCCCGGCGAGAAGGCCACGCAGAAGGGCCTGCTCTATGCGGCGACGCCGGCCAGCGACTTCATCTGCGGCACGCTGCAGCTGGCCGCCGGCATGAACCTGCATGTGTTCACCACCGGACGCGGCACACCGTACGGACTGGCCGAAGTCCCGGTGATCAAGGTCGCCACGCGCAGCGACCTGGCGCGCCGCTGGCACGACCTGATGGACATCGACGCCGGCCGCATCGCCACCGGCGAGGCCACCATCGAAGAGGTGGGCTGGCAGCTGTTCCACGCGATGCTGGACATCGCCAGCGGCCGCAAATCGTATGCCGAGCAGTGGAAGCTGCAGAACGCGCTGGTGCTGTTCAATCCGGCGCCGGTGACCTGAGGGCGGCGGCCTCGTTCTGGCCCAGGTCGCCGCTGTCCTCCTTGAGCCGCACGCCGCTGCAGCCGAGCGCGAGCGCGCCGCGCAGCAGCCACGCCAGCCGATCGGCCGCCTGCTGGTAGGACAGTCCCTCGGGCCGCACGTTGGAGATGCAGTTGCGCTGCGCGTCGGTGCGCCCGGGGTGCGGATCGTAGGTCAGGTAGATGCCGAGGCTGTCCGGCGAGCTGAGCCCGGGGCGTTCGCCGATCAGCATCACGACCTGGCGCGCGCGCAACAGCTCGCCGATCTCGTCGCCGAGGGCGACGCGCGACTGCTCGGCGATCGCGACCGGACCGATCCGCCAGTCGGGCAGCCGCTCCCGTACCAAGCTCAGCACCGGCACCGCATGACGCTGCGCCGCCTGTGACGACAGGCCGTCGGCGATCACGAAGGCGACGTCGCACGGCTCGCCCGCCGCCTGGCGCAGCCGCTCGCGACTGTCCCCGTCCAGCCGGCGGCCCAGATCCGGGCGGCGTAGATACTGCGCGCGATCCGCCGCGGCACTGTGGACCCGCAGGTTGGCAAACCCGGCCTCGTCCAGCGCCGCCTCGACGGCCTCGCACGACAGCGGCTGGTGCACCGCGTCGCGCGCCTGCGCATGGGCAAGGCCGAACGCGAGCACCGCATCGGTGGGCTGGCTGTGCCCCGCCCGCCCGAGCGCGATGCGCGCCGAGGTGAACTGGCGCAGCCGTTGCCAGGGATGCGGCGGAGCAAGGTTCGAAGGCATCGTTGGCTCCCGGAGCGGTTACAGGTCGTGCGCCAGTTGCAGCAGCGGCTGGCGCTCGGCCGGCTCGACCAGCCTGCCGTCGTCGCCGAGGATGCCCGTGCGCTGCAGCCATGCCTCGAACTCCGGCGCCGGCGCCAGGCCCAGCGTCTCGCGCAGATACAGCGCGTCGTGGAAGGCGGTGCTCTGGTAGTTCAGCATGATGTCGTCCGCGCCCGGCACGCCCATGATGAAGTTGACGCCGGCCACGCCGAACAGCGTCAGCAGCGTGTCCATGTCGTCCTGATCGGCCTCGGCGTGGTTGGTGTAGCAGATGTCGCAGCCCATCGGCACACCGAGCAGCTTGCCGCAGAAATGGTCCTCCAACCCCGCGCGCACGATCTGCTTGCCGTCGTACAGGTACTCCGGCCCGATGAAGCCGACCACGGTATTGACCAGCAGCGGCGAGAACGCGCGCGCCACCGCGTACGCCCGCGCCTCCATGGTCTGCTGGTCGACGCCGTGGTGGGCGTTGGCCGACAGCGCGCTGCCCTGCCCGGTCTCGAAGTACATCAGGTTGTCGCCAACCGTGCCACGCCCGAGCGACAGCGCGGCGGCGCGGGCTTCGGCCAGCAGCGCCAGGTCGATGCCGAAGCTGGCGTTGGCCTGTTCGCTGCCGGCGATCGACTGGAACACCAGGTCCACCGGCGCGCCCTGCTCGATCGCGCGCAGCGTGTTGGTGACATGGGTCAGCACGCACGATTGCGTCGGCACGCCGTGCCGCTCGCGCAGCTCGTCGATCAGCCGCAGCAGGGCCACGATCGACGCCAGGTTGTCGCCGGCGGGATTGATGCCGATGGTGGCGTCGCCGCAACCGTAGAACAGGCCATCGATGATCGATGCGGCGATCCCCTTGGGGTCGTCGGTCGGATGGTTCGGCTGCAAGCGCACCGACAGCCGGCCCGGCAGCCCGATCGTGTCGCGAAAGCGCGTGACCACGCGGCATTTGCGGGCCACCGCGATCAGGTCCTGGTTGCGCATCAGCTTGCTGACCGCCGCCGCCATCTCCGGCGTGATGCCCGGCGCCACCCGCGCCAGCACCGTGCCGTCGGTCTCATGCAGCAGCAGCCAGTTGCGGAATTCGCCGACCGTCAGCGCGGCGATCTCGGCGAAGGCATCGGCGTCGTGGCGATCGACGATCAGGCGCGTGACCTCGTCGCTTTCATAGGGAATCAGCGCCTCGTTCAGGAAGCGCGACAGCGGCAGGTCGGCCAGCACCATGCGCGCGGCCATCCGTTCTTCCTCGGTGTCGGCCGCGAGGCCGGCCAGCTGGTCGCCCGAGCGGGCCGGGCTGGCCTTGGCCAGCAGGGTCTTCAGGTCCCCGAACGCATAGCGCCGCGCGCCGATCGTTTCAGTGAACGCCATCTGTTCCCCCGGCAAGGAGTGGTGGCCCGGTCATCGCGCAGCTTGGCGTAGCTTGACGCGGCTTGGCGTGGCTTGACGCGGCTTGGCGCGATGGCGGGGCCCCTGGTCCGCAATATAGCGCGCAAACGTTACGGGAGCGGGGGGAGGGGCATATCGCGGGGTGGCTGGGCGCAAGGCGTACCCGTTTCTGCGTGCCGCTATCGCGGGCTCGGCGGCCCGCCGAACGGGTTCGATTTCCGCCCTTTCCGGTGTTGGGACGGCTCCCGTGGCTCGCTCGAGCGCCCCGCCGTAGGGCTGTCCTTCCGCTCGGCCGGTGAGACCGTACCCGTTTCTGCGTACGATCGCGTACGTGTTACCCGGCGGCACGGGGCTGCGCAATAGCGGGGGAATGCGCGTCGCCTTCCGTGCCCTGCACCGTTACTCCGCCCGGCTTCGCACGTAATCGATATGCGCCTGCATCGCCGTGCGCGCCTCTTCCGGACGCCGCGCCAGGATCGCCGCGCACAACGTCCGATGCTGCAGCAGCAGTTGTTCGGAGGCCTCCGCGTCCTGCTCGCGCAGGCCGGTGCCATTGGTCGTGATGTGCTCGCGCAGCATGCCGATCACGCTGGTATGCAGGTGCAGGAACATCGTGTTGTGCGAGGCCAGCGCGATCGCCTCGTGCAGCTTGGCGTCGGCATCCGCCTCCGCCTGCTTGTCGTCGCGGCCGCGGGCTCGCTCCAACTGGTCCAACAGCGCGCGGATCCGCCGCAGGTCCTGCGTGTCGGCGCGCAGCGCGGCGAAATAGGCGGTGGCGCCTTCCAGCACGCGGCGAAATTCGAGGATGTCCTCGCGCAGCGCCGGATGATCGGCCACCAGCTGGCGCCACGGCGAGGCGATGCCGCTGCGCAGCTGCTCGGTGACGAACACGCCGGCGCCGCGCCGGCTCTGCAGCAGGCCGCGCGCGGCCAGCCGCTGGGTGGCCTCGCGCACCGTATTGCGAGCCACGCCGTAGGTCTCGGCCAGGACGCGCTCGGCCGGCAGGCGCGTACCGGCCGGCCACGTGCCGTCCAGCAGCGCGGTCTCGACCTTGCGCATCACCTCTTCCACCCGGCCGCGCTCGCGCATGCCTGCCGCCATCGTTTTCTCCCTTCGCATCGCCATGCCACGTGCTGGTCCGCCGACCGGCCCGCCACCGGGGCTGGCCACCTGGTCCGCCACCCTGCTTGCCGTCCGGTTCGCCAACTGGTCCAACCAATTTGAACCTTGTCGCCGCAGCGGGAATTATGCCGCCGAAGCGGACGCGCCTTGCGGTGCCCGATCGCGCCCCGGTCGCACCCATTGCGCCCCATCGCGCCCGCCATCAGACGCATGATGACGTCCCCAGCACCACGCATCGAGCCCGCCATTGCAGGCGGGCCATCTCCGGAGCGAGACATGATTCCGAGGCAATACCCCGAGGCCCCCGCCGAGGTGTACCTGTTCGCGACCTGCCTGGTCGACCTGTTCGTGCCGCAAGCCGGCCTGGATGCGGTCCGCCTGCTCGAGCGCGAAGGGCTGGCCGTGCATTTCCCGCGCGGGCAGAGCTGCTGCGGCCAGCCGGCCTACAGCAGCGGCAACCCCGAGCAGGCGCGCGCCGTCGCACGCGCGCAGCTGGACCTGTTTTCGCAGCCTTGGCCGATCGTGGTGCCCTCCGGCTCCTGCGCCGGCATGATGCGCCATCACTGGCCCAGGCTGTTCGAGGACGACGCCGTCGCCGGGCCGAAGGCGCGCGCGCTGGCCGAGCGCGTGTACGAACTGAGCGAGTTCCTGCTGCGCGTACTGAAGGTCCGCTTTCCCGCCGCGGCGGCCTCGGGGTCGAAGTCCAGATCGGGGTCGGGGTCGGACTCGGGCTCCGGATCCGCCCGACCCGAAACCGTGGTGCTGCATACCTCCTGCGCGGCCCGTCGCGAGATGGGCACCCGCGTGCACGGCGTCGAGCTGATCGACGCGCTGCCCGGTGTCACACGGCTGGAACACGAGCGCGAGTCCGAATGCTGCGGTTTCGGCGGCACCTTCTCGCTGAAGCATCCGGACATCTCGGGGGCGATGGTGCAGGACAAAGTCCGCTCGGCCTGCGCGACCGGCTGCGACACGCTGGTATCGGCCGACTGCGGCTGCCTGCTCAATATCGGCCACGCCGCGCGCCGGCAGGCGCTCGGGCTCAAGGTCGAGCACATGGCCACGTTCCTGTGGCGCCGCCTTGGCAGCGGCGATGGCAGCGGTGACAGCGGTGACGATGGCAGCCGTGACAGCATCGGCGGCGGAAGCGGCGGCAGAGGAAGCGGCGGTAGCGGCGGAAGCGGCGGCGGTCGGGATGTGGCCATCGCCGGAACGGAGCCACAGCGATGAACGCCGACGACGCCCGCACCCGCATTCTCGAACGGCTGCGCGCCGCCGCGCCGGATGCAGCGAACGCAGCCGACGGCCACGCCGCCGCGCCAACGCTGAGCCGGCGCATCGATGCGCATTTCGACGTCCGGCGCGCGATGCACGCGCCCGCGGACGCCGCCACGCTGACGGACGCGATGCAGGTCAACTTGCAGGCCGCGCACGCCGAGGTGTGGCGCACCGACGAGGCCGGCTGGCCCGCACTGCTCGCCGGGCGCCTGGCCGCCGATGGCGTGCGCCGGCTGCTGTTCGATTCCCAGGGTCCCGAGGGCGCCGCGCTGTCGCGCGCCCTCCCGTCTACCGTGGAAGCCGTCGCCTATCAACGCCCCATCGAAGACTGGAAACGCGAGCTGTTCGACACCATCGACGCCGGCTTCACGGTGGCGCGCTCCGGCATCGCCGGCACCGGCACGCTCGTGCTCGTGCCCGACGCGCGCACACCGCGCACGGTCTCGCTGGTGCCGCCGCTGCATGTGGCGCTGGTCTACGCCGACACGCTGCATGCCGACCTGCACGCGGCCATGCGCGCCGAACGCTGGCAGGACGGCATGCCGACCAACCTGGTGCTGGTGTCCGGCCCGTCGAAGACCTCCGACATCCAGCAGACGCTGGCCTATGGCGCGCATGGACCGCGCCGGCTGTGGGTGCTGATCGTCGAGCGCGCCGGCAAGGCGCCATCGGCCGCTGTATCGGGCGCTGTATCGGGCGCTGTATCGGGCGCTGTATCGAGCGCGCTATCGGCCGCGGTATCCGCCACGCCATCGAGCGCGGTACCGGGCGCGGTACCGGCACAGGGAGAATCCGCATGAGCGCGACCCCGATGCATTTCGTCCCCTCCGCCGATTTCAAGGCGCGCTCGCGCGCGGCGCTCGACGACCCCAAGCTGCGCAGCAGCTTCCGCGGCGCGATGGACTTCCTGCAGAACAAGCGTGCGCTCCAGTTTCCCGACGGCGACGAACTGCAGGCCCTGCGCGATCTCGGCGAGGCGGTGCGCCAGCACGCGCTGGCGCATTTGCCAGCGCTGCTGGAACAACTGGAAGCGAAGCTGACCGAAGCAGGCGTGCAGGTCCATTGGGCGCAGACGCCCGACGAGGCCAACGCCATCATCGCCGGCATTGCCGAGCGCCACGGCGCGCGCAGCGTGATCAAGGGCAAGTCGATGGCCAGCGAGGAAATCGCGCTGAACCATTACCTGGCCGAGCGCGGCATCCGCAGCCTCGAGTCGGACATGGGCGAATACATTGTCCAGCTGGCCGGCGAAGGCCCCTCGCATATCGTGATGCCGGCGATCCACAAGACGCGCGGCGATATCGCCGCGCTGTTCGAGCAGCATATCCCCGACACGCCCTACACCGAGGACGTCGACACGCTGATCCAGACGGGCCGCCGCGCGCTGCGGCACGCCTTCGTCGAGGCCGATATCGGCCTGTCCGGCGTCAACTTCGCCGCCGCCGATACCGGCACGCTGTGGCTGGTGGAGAACGAGGGCAACGGCCGGCTGTCGACAACCGTGCCGCCGGTGCATATCGCGATCATGGGCATCGAGAAGGTGGTGGCGAGCCTGGACCATATCGTGCCGCTTGCCACACTGCTGACGCGCTCGGCCACCGGCCAGGCGATCACCACCTACTTCAACCTGATCACCGGTCCGCGACGCGCCGGCGAGCTCGACGGCCCGCGCGAGATGCACGTGGTGCTGCTCGACAACGGCCGCACCCAGGCCTATGCCGACGCGCAACTGCGCGCGACGCTGCAGTGCATCCGATGCGGTGCCTGCATGAACCACTGCCCGGTCTATACCCGCATCGGCGGGCACGCCTACGGCACCACCTATCCGGGCCCGATCGGCAAGATCATCTCGCCGCATCTGCTGGGACTGGACGCCACCGCCGACCTGCCGACCGCGTCGAGCCTGTGCGGCGCCTGCGGCGAGGTCTGCCCGGTGCGGATTCCGATTCCCCAGTTGCTGATCCGGCTGCGCACCGAGGCCAACCGCAATCCCGACGAGGCGGTGCAGCACCCGTTGCGCGGCCAGGGCGCGCGCTACAGCCGTGGCGAACAGCTGATCTGGCGCTTCTGGCGCGGCGCGTTCGCGCATCCGCGCCTGTATCGGCTGTTCCGCTGGGCGGCGACGCGGCTGCGGGCCTTCACGCCATCGCGGCAGATGGGGTGGACCGACCACCGCGAGCCCCTGCGGCCGGCCGCGCGCAGCCTGGCCGATCTGCTGCGCGAGCGCGGACAACCCGAATAAGCCCGGCACCCTCGCCGACAAGAGCCCCTCGTCCCCGCCAAAGCGCGGACCCAGCGGCTTCCGAAGACGCTGGATTCGCGCATTCGCGGCAACGACGCGGTGGCAACCGCAACCTCGTCGGTGGCTTCGCCGGCCACGATTTTTTCCTTTCTAGACTCGCATCCCTCGGAGGAGACCGATATGCAAACCTGGCAACAGGTCTATATGCCGCTGGGCAGCCTGTGGCTGTCCTCGCTGGCGGCCGCCATTCCCATCCTGTTCTTCTTCGTCGCGCTGGCGCTGCTGCGCATGAAGGGCCATGTGGCCGCGGCGATCACGCTGGCGCTCGCGCTGGCCGTGGCCATCGCCGGCTACGGCATGCCGGTGCCGCAGGCGCTCGCCGCCGCGGGCTACGGCTTCCTGTACGGCCTGTGGCCGATCGCCTGGATCATCGTCACCGCGGTGTTCCTCTACAAGATCGTCGTCAAGACGGGCCAGTTCGACGTGATCCGCGCCTCGGTGCTGGCGATCACCGACGACCAGCGCCTGCAGGTGCTGCTGATCGGCTTCGCCTTCGGCGCCTTCCTCGAGGGCGCGGCGGGCTTCGGCGCGCCGGTGGCGATCACCGCCGCGCTGCTGGTCGGCCTCGGCTTCAATCCGCTCTACGCGGCGGGACTGTGCCTGATCGCCAATACCGCACCGGTGGCCTTCGGCGCGATGGGCATCCCCATCATCGTGGCCGGCCAGGTCACCGGCATCGATCCCTTCCATATCGGCGCGATGGCCGGCCGGCAATTGCCGCTGCTGTCGCTGGCCGTGCCGTTCTGGCTGGTGTTCATGATGGACGGCGTCAAGGGCGTGCGCGAGACCTGGCCCGCCGCGCTGGTCACCGGCGCAAGCTTCGCGGTGACGCAGTACTTCACCGCCAACCATATCGGGCCGGAGCTGCCGGACATCACCTCCGCGCTGGTCAGCCTGGTGTCACTGTCGGCCTTCCTGAAGGTGTGGCAGCCGCGCAGCGCGACGCGTACCGCCAGCGCATCGCTGCGTGCCGGCCACGGCGGCGCCGCGGCGCTCGGCGGCTTCGGCGACATGGGGGGCTTGCCGACGATCGGCGCCACGAACCGGCGCAAGGCCTCGCCCTACACGCTCGCGCAAACGGTGCGCGCCTGGGCGCCGTTCGGCATCCTGACCGCAATCGTCACGGTATGGAGCCTGCAGCCGTTCAAGGCCCTGTTCGCCTCCGGCGGCGCGCTGGCCGGCACGGTGCTGAAGTTCCCGGTGCCGTGGCTGGACCAGCTGGTCGTCAAGACCGCGCCGATCGTCGCCGCGCCCAAGGCCTACGATGCCGTGCTGAAGATCGACCTGCTGTCCGCCGTCGGCACCGCGATCCTGCTGACCGCGCTGATCTCCGCCGTGCTGCTGCGCATGTCGCCGCGCGCGCTGGTGGCGACCTTCGGCGAGACGCTGCTGGAGCTGCGCCGCCCCATCCTGTCGATCGGACTGGTGCTCGCCTTCGCCTTCGTTGCCAACTACTCGGGCATGTCGTCGACGCTGGCGCTGCTGCTCGCCGGCACCGGCGCGGCCTTCCCGTTCTTCTCGCCGTTCCTCGGCTGGCTCGGCGTATTCCTGACCGGCTCCGATACCTCGTCGAACGCGCTGTTCTGCTCGCTGCAGAGCACGACCGCGCATCAGATCGGCGTCTCCGACACGCTGCTGGTCGCCGCCAACACCACGGGCGGCGTGACCGGCAAGATGATCTCGCCGCAGTCCATCGCGGTGGCGTGCGCCGCGACGGGACTGGTCGGCCGCGAGTCGGAGCTGTTCCGCTTCACGGTCAAGCACAGCCTGCTGTTCGCGGTGATCGTCGGCATCATCACGATGGTGCAGGCGTATTGGTTGACGGGGATGATTCCGGGCTAGGACGCCGATCGCCACGTGCACGCTCTTCGATGGACGGCGGCGAAAAGCGAAAGCAGGGGATTGGGTGGGATGGGATAGTGCCGCATCGATCGAGTCGGTGCGCTGTTGGGCCACTACGATGACTGCCTGTGCCGACGATCGATGCCGACCGTTTTCACCTCTGCCCAAACATGTCCATGAGCACCGCCCACGATCCTTACGCCACCGGCGACGATGCAATGCCTATCGATCCTCATCGCTCGAGGCCTTTTCGACGCCGCGACGAGTCGATGTCCCGGGAAGACCTGGTCCATCTGGTCCGCAAGCAAGCCGCAGCAACCGTCGCACCGTGGGGAGTGTTCGCCGCCGTGGGCACCGGGATAGGCCTGATCCTCTCGGTAATGGGGTACATGAACTCCACCACTCAGGACAAGGTGGACAAGGGAACCGGCCCGCTCAGTGTTCAGATTGTCGAGTTGGACAAGCGGCTGAGCGGCCGGCTCGATGCGCTGGAGGGCCGGCTCGGAGCGCTGGAGGGCCGGCTCGGAGCGCTGGAGGTTCGAGTCGGGGCGGTTGAGACCCGGCTGGAGCGGATGGACGCCAAGCTCGACCGCCTGCTTGGCAAGTAGATCGCTGCGGGGCCCATCCGCATGCCGCCGCGAATGGCCCGCCCCTGCCTCCCCGCCTACTCCACCGTCGCGTAAACCAGCGTCTTCGGCGTCTTGACGATGACCTCGGGCCGCTCACCGACGATCACCGTGTCGTCGAGCCGGAAGCCGCCGAGTCCATAGACATACAGCCCCGGCTCGGCGGAATACACCTCCCCTGCCAGCAGGGGCCGCGTATTGAACGCCATGTCTTCCGGATACTCATGCAGCATCAGGCCGACGGCATGGCCCGTCCGGTGGAAGACGTACTGCGCGCAGTCGGCCCGCTCGATCACCTGCAACGCCGCGGCATCCATGTCGCACACGCGTTTGCCCAGCACCGCCGCTGCCACCGCGGCGTCGGTAGCTTCCGCGGCCACCGAGTACAGGCGGGCCTGCTGGTCCGTCGGCTTGCCGCAGAACCACGTGCGCTCGTTCTCGACGTAGAGTCCATTCAGGCGCGGCAGCACCAGATTGACGATCGTGTCGCCCGCCGAGATGCGCGCGCCGCAAGCCGCGCCGTCGCCGTGGGGCGAAGCGGATGCGGGCCCGGACAGCGTCCAGCATTTGAGAATGTCGAAGTCCTCGCCGGGGAAACGGCGAGCGGCTTCCTCGACCATCAGGGCCGCCATGGCATGGTCCAGTTCCTGGACCAGCCGGCCCGCGCGGATGTTCTCGCGGTAGCGATCCTGTACCCAATCGGTCAGCGCCCCGAGCTCGCGCATCACCTGCAGTTCCTCGGGATGCTTGACCCAACGCAGGCCACGCATGTCGCCCATGGACGGCCGCAGTGTCAGCTCGGGCAGATGGCGCTGTGCCGCCGTCAGGATCGGATGTGCGACATCGACGGCGATGCGCGACATGCCCAGACCCTTCTCAGCCAGAAGCCCGGCGACGACCTCGGGCAGCTGCGGCACCAGCGGCAGGCGATTGGCAACGCGTGGGTGCTCGGCGTAATAGGTGATATCCGACAACCACACCTTCCCCTTCTCGGTGGCGAAGCGCATATGGTTGGTCGACAGTTCGTTCATCACCGCGAAGGTGTCGCCATTGCGCGGAACGACCACGAAGACCGGCCGTTCCCATGGCCATACGTCCAGCTGGAAGTTGGTCGCGAACTGGAAGAAGTCGGGCGTGCCGAAGACCAGCGCATCGACGCGCAGTCGATCCATCAGCTTGCGCATCGACGCCAGGCGGTATTCGTGGACGGCTTTTGTCAGATGAGGCATGGCTTGATCAGAGAGAAATGCCGAGTTTGCGGATGATCGGACCCCAGGCTTCGGAGTCGCGCTTCATGTAGCGCTCCACTTCCGTCGAGGGCCCCTTGATCGGTTCGAGGAACTGGAAGGCCAGCTTTTCCTTCAACAGCGGGTCGTCCAGCGCCTGGTTGATGTCGGCGTTGATCTTCTGCACCAGCGCGGCCGGCGTTCCGGCCTTCGCGACGATCGCATACCAGCCCGGCACCGCGATGTCATGGCCCAGTTCCTTGAAGGTGGGCACGTTGGGCAGCGCCGCAAGACGCTTGTCGCCGGTGACGGCGAGCGGCACGAGCTTCTGTCCGACGATGTTCGCGTGCACGCCCGCCACCACGTTCATCATCACCGGGGTCTGTCCGTTCATCAGGCTGGTGGCGCCGCCCGGGCCATTGAAGGGGACGTGCTGCAGCTTGATCCCGGCCTTTTCGGCCACCAGCTCCATCGCGAGATGGGTGGAGTTGCCGACGCCGCCCGATGCGAAGCTGATTTCGCCCGGACGCGCCTTGGCCATCTGCACGAACTCCTGCAGGGTCTTGACGCCCAGCGACGGCGCGGCGACGAACACAAACGGCGAGTTCGCCAGCATCGCGACGCCGACCAGATCCTTCGACGGGCGATAGGGCAACTTCGGATACAGATGGGGATTGAAGCTCAGATTCGACACGCCGGCAAAGAACAGCGTATAGCCGTCGGCCGGCTGGGACAGCACGTAGCTGATGGCCAGCGCGCCGTTGGCGCCCGGCTTGTTTTCGACCACGACGGCCTGCTTCCACGCGTGTCCCAACCGCTCGGCCAGCGCCCGCGCCAGTACGTCGTTGCCCGTTCCGCCCGCCTGCGGCACCACCAGCCGTACCGGCCGGGAGGGATAGGTTTCGGCCTGCCCCATACCCGGCAGCGCCGCCGCCAGCACTGCGCCCGCAGTCCAGCTCATCCATGTTCGCCGTTTCATCCTGCATTCACCCTGTCGTCGGTTCATCTCGGTCGATTCATCTCGGTCGAGATCGCTTCGACTGCCACCTGCGGCGGTCGAAGCGAAACGCAATGTACCACGTGGTACATTGAACGGTGTAGCGCGGGTATACGCGAATCGCGGCGGGCAAATCAGGGACTGGAGTGCAGCGGCAGCAACGGCATCACGGCCGGCGGTGGCGCGCCATCATTTCCGCGAAGTACTCGATGGCAGCGGTCGTGCCCTTGCGGTCGCCGGTGGTCACCAGATCGAGCAGCAGCCCGCGAATCGTGGCGACTTCGACGCGGGCGAGCAGCCTGGCCTCGGTGCGGCTCATCCCCAGATTGCGCTCGAAGCGTTCGGCCAGCATGCCGGTCCAGCTGCCGATCACGTCCTCGAGAAAGCCGCTGAAGCGTTCGCGGTCGCGGATGGCGCGACCATATATTTCGAACACCAGTTGCATGATGGGCAGGTAGTTCGACGCCGAGTATCGCTGCCAGGCGGAGACCAGCGCCGTCTTCGGATCCGTGCCTTCGGCCAGCGTCTGCTGCCGCGCCTGCTGTTCGGCATGCCGGATGCGATGCAGCAGCGCCTGCCAGAATCCGTCCGCGGAACCGAAGTAGTAGATCAGCATGCGATGGCTGGTACCCAGGGCCTCCGCGACGCTGCGCAGCGACAGATCGCCCAGGCCGTGGTTGAGCACATGCTCGGTGGCCGCATCCAGCAGTTGAAGGGCTTGCTCGCTGGTCGCGCGCGTGCTGGTGTCGGATTTCTTCGTGGGCATCGGGTAGCGGTCGGTAGGCGGGACAACGACAGGCAGCGTCGCGAACCGCGATTCTAGCCGCGGTCCGCCCCATCGCAAGCCGTTCCGACGCTACGCCCTGGCGGGCGAGGCGGCCCGGCGCTCAGGCCTGGACGATCGTCTCGAAGCCGCCGTAGATCATCCGCTGCCCATCGAAGGGCATGTTCTGCATGTCGTTCGCCAGCCGCGGATCGGCCAGCGACGCCTTCATGCCCTCGTCCCGCTTCTCGCGCGAGGGCCACTCGATCCACGAGAACACCACGGACTCGTCGTCCTTGCGCTGGACCGCCATGGTGAACGACGTGACCTTGCCCTCGGGCACATCGTCGCCCCAGCACTCGTACACCCGGAGGGCGCCGTACTCCTTGAACACCTGCGCGGCCTTCTGCGCCATTTCGCGGTAGGCCTCGCGATTGGCGGTGGGCACAGCAATGACAAAACCGTCGACATAGGACATGGTGGTCTCCTTGGGAATCGACTGGCACCGGCGCTCATGTCCGCGCCGGGTGGCGCAGCCTCACGCTCGGAATGCGTCTCGTTACCATAGTGCAAGAACCGCAATGTCCAAAGTGGACAGCAGGCCAGCCTCCCGCTTGGCTCTTCCGCTTGGCTCTTCCGCTTGGCTCTTCCGCTTGGCTCTTCCGCTTGACTCTTCCGCTTGACTCTCCCGCTTAACTCTCCCCGTCGCGAGGCAGGAAGCGGTCCCCCTCGGCCAGCGGCGCGAAGCGATAGGTCGCCGGCGTGCGCGACAGCTTCACCGGCGTGCCCAGCCCGCGATAGCCGCCCTCCATCTCGACCACCATCTCGCGATGCGCCGTATGGGGATGCTGCAGGGCATCCGGCACCGACAGCACCGGCGCGCACGGCACGCCGGCCTGCACCAGCGCGTCGGCCAGCGCCTTGCCGTCACGCGTGCCGAGCAGCGCCTCCAGTTCGGCCTTCAGCGCGGATCGATTGACCGAGCGCGCCCCGGCCGTCGCATAGCGCTCGTCGTGGGCCAGTGCGGCCACGCCAAGGTGCTCGCACAGGATGCGGAACTGCCGGTCGTTGCCGACCGCGAGAAAGATGGGATCGGTGGCGGTGGCCACCGTGTCGTACGGATAGATGTTCGGATGGGCGTTGCCCGTGCGCTGCGGCGCCTTGCCGCTCATGAACCAGTTGGCCGCGTGCGGATGCAGCAGCGACAGGCCGGAGTCATACAGCGCGGCCTCGACGAACTGGCCGCGTCCGCTGCGCTCGCGCTCCTGCAGGGCGAGCAGCACGCCAAGCGCGGCGTTCAGCCCGGTCACCATGTCGACCACCGGCAGGCCGACGCGCAGCGCCTCGCCGTCCGCCTCGCCGTTGATGCTCATGATGCCCGCCATCGCCTGGTTCGCGGCATCGTAGCCCGGCAGGCCGCCGAGCGGTCCGTCGGCGCCGAAGCCCGACACGCGGCAGTGCACCAGCCGCGGGAAGCGTTGCGACAGGGCCTCGTAGCCCAGGCCCCATTTCTCCATGGTGCCGATCTTGAAGTTCTCGATCAGCACGTCGGCGTCGGCCAGCAGCGCAAGCAATACCTCGCGCTCGGCCGGCGCCGCCAGATCGAGCCGCATCACGCGCTTGTTCCGGTTCAGGCCGAAGTAGTAGGACGCCACGCCGTCCTTGAACGGCGGCCCCCACGTCCGCGTGTCATCGCCCTGTGGCGGCTCGATCTTCAGCACATCGGCGCCGTGGTCGCCCAGGATCTGCCCGCAGTACGGGCCGCCCAGGATGCGCGACAGGTCGACCACCCGGATACCGGCGAGCGCGCCGGTGCTTGCTTGCGTCATCGGATTCCCTTGCTCGTTGCCATCGTCGGCGCCATCGTGGGCGCTGTCATCAATCCAGGTCGATCCGGCTCAGTCCAGCTGCGCGCCGGACTTCTGCACCACCGCGCGCCACTTGCCGACCTCGGCCTTGATGAATCCGCCCAGTTGCTCGGGCTTGGTCGAGGGCGCGAACTCGAGCCCTTGCCCCTGCAGCGTCTTGCGGACCTCCGGCTGCTTCAGCGCGTCGGCAAAGGCCGCGTTGAGCTTGCCGATGACTTCCTTGGGCGTACCGGCCGGCGCCACCACGCCGAAGAACACCGACACGTCGAAGCCGGCGACGCCCTGCTCCGCGACCGTCGGCACATCGGGCAGCGCCTGCGAGCGCTCGCGGGTGGTCACGCCGAGCGCGCGCAGCTTGCCGCTCTTGATGAAGGGGAGCGCGGTCAGCACGTCGGTAAAGGTCATGCTGACCTGGCCGCCCAGCAGATCGTTCAGCGCCGGGCCGGTGCCCTTGTACGGAATGTGCTGGAAGTCGGTGCCCGCCAGGTTGTTGAACAGCACGCCGGCCAGGTGCGACGACGCGCCGTTGCCGGACGAGGCATAGGTCAGCTTGCCGGGATTGGCCTTGGCATAGGCGATCAGCTCGGTGACGTTCTTCGCCGGCACCGACGGATTGACCACCAGCACATTGGGCAGATGGCCGATCTGGATCACCGGCGTGAAGCTCTTGACCGGGTCGTAGTTGATCTTGCGATAGAGGCTGACATTGATCGCCAGCGGCGCCGAGGTGCCGAACATCAGCGTGTAGCCATCGGGCTCGGCGCGCGCGACGGCCTCCGCGCCGATATTGCCACCGGCGCCGGCGCGGTTCTCGACTACCACCGGCTGGCCCAGCGTGTTCTTCAGCGAGGCGGCGAGCGTGCGCGCCATCGCGTCGGTCGGGCCGCCCGGCGGATAGGTCACCACCATCATGATCGGCTTGGACGGATAGTCCTTCTGCGCGAAGGCGGGTGCGATGCCGGCGCACAGCGTCAGCGTGGAAGCGGCGGCGAGCGCCGCGATGCGTTGCCAGGGGGTCATTTCATGTCTCCTTGTCAGGCGATGCGCCGCGGGCTTCGTCGTCCCGGGCGCTTGTTCGGGTTGTTGTAGGGTTGGGATTCGCCGCGAGGCATTGCGCGTCGCGGCGGGTGAGTCTGTGGAGCCGTGGAACCGTGGGTCTGCGTTCCGTGGGTCCACGTGTCGGCAGGTCCACGTGTCGGCAGGTATGCGGGTCTGGCGGGTCAGTAGATCTTCAGAACAGATCGACCTGATCGACCGCTCCGGCAGGCTGCACCGCGCCTTCGGCCGCCGGCGCCACGGTATCGGCCAGCCAGTCCGGCTCGGCGCCACCTGCCAGCGGATCGCGCGGCAGCACGCGATGGATCAGCACCAGCTGGGCCAGCCGCATGCGGCGCACCGAGCCGATGCGGCCCGCTTCCCACGCCATCGCCGCCGCGCTGGTCACGTGATACAGCGCGGACGCGGCCTGCCGGGCTAGCACATCGCCGGCCGCATCGGCCTGCGCGGCGTCGGCCGCCAGCGTGCAGGCGCGTTCCAGTGCGCTGTCGAACGCCGCGCGCGCGTTGGCGTGCATCGGCGTCTGCGCCAGCAGAGATTGCAGATGGGCCCGCAGCACCGGCAGGGCGCCCTCGCGCCGGATCGCGCGCAGTACGTCGAGCGCGACGATATTGCTGGTGCCTTCCCAGATCGAGCCGAGGTGGGCGTCGCGCACCAGCCGCGGATCGCTCCATTCCTCGATGTAGCCGCAGCCGCCGCGAATCTCCATGGCGTCGCCGGTGACCTTGCGCGCATCGCGGCACGCGCGGAACTTGATCAGCGGCGTCAGGATGCGCATCAGCGGATAGGCGTCGGCCTCGCCGGCGTCGGCCCGGCGCAGCGCCTCGGCGGTCTGGAACACCATCGTGCGGGCCTGCTCGGTCGGCAGCGCCAGCTTCAGCAGCTGGCGGCGCATCAGCGGCATGTCGATCAGCCGCTTGCCGAACGCACGGCGCTCCCGCGCGATGAACAGTCCTTCCGACAACGCCCGCCGCATCAGTCCGGCGGCGCGCACGCCGTTGGAGAGGCGCGAGTTGTTGATCATGTCCGCCATCTGCACGAAGCCGCGGCCAGGCTCGCCGACCAGCCAGGCGTGCGCGCCTTCGAGGCGGATCTCGCCGCTCGCCATCGAGCGCGTGCCCAGCTTGTCCTTCAGGCGGATGATGCGATAGTGGTTCGGGCTGCCATCGGCCAGCCGGCGCGGCAGCAGGAACAGCGACACGCCCTTGATGCCGTCGGGCGCACCATCCGGACGCGCCAGCACCATCGCCAGCTCGGCGTCGGGATTCGAGCAGAACCACTTGTCGCCGCTCAGGCGCCAGCCGCCCTGCGCCTCGGGATCGGGCATCGCGCGCGTGGCGGTAGCGGCCACATCGGAGCCCGCGCCCTGCTCGGTCATGAACATCGCGCCCTGGTACAGGTCGTCGAACACCTGCGTCGTCAGGTTCGGCAGGAAGCGCTCGACCAGCGCCGGATCGCCGAACTTGCGCAGCGTGCGCGTCAGCGAATCGGTCATCGACAGCGGACAGCACAGGCCGAACTCGGCCTGCACGAACAGATAGGTCAGCGCGTACTTGGCGGCCGCCGGCATCGGCTGCGGCCAGCCCAGCACGCCAGCGCGATGCGATACCGCCGCCAGGCCGAATTCGGCAAAGGCCACGCGTTCCAGTTCGACATAGGCCGGATGCTTGTCGATGCGCTGCGCATCGATGCCGGTGCGCGTGCGGTGCGTCAGCGTCGGCGGATGGTGGTCGGCGGTATTGGCCAGCGCATCGAGCACGCCGCCCGCCAGCGCGCCCATCCGGTCCAGATGCGGCAGCAGGTGCTGGTACAGGTCCGCCGGCAGATACAGCGGCAGCAGCGCGCGAAGGTCGGGATCGCTGGCAAACAGATTGACGCCATGCTGGTCCGGCACCGGGTGCACGGACGGCGTCGCCGCGGCGGCGGGTTGCGATGAAACGTCCTGACGGACGGCGCTGGTCGGCATGCTTGTCTCCTCTTCCCACTTCTCGATATGCGGCCGGGACCGAGCCCGCCGTATGCTGGAATGTTCGAGGAAGCAGCGATTTGCGTCCAATACTAATAATGGCTTGGACGATATGTTTTTTGTATAGGCGCCCACACAGGCGATTCACCTCGCTACGCTCTCATGCGTCGCTTGCAGCGCTAGGGACAAACCCGCCCTGTCACACCACCAGACCGCAACGCGTTGCATACTGTCCCGCCACGGCCGAGCCGTGCGAGCCGGGCGGGACAGCCTGGCCGTCGTATCGACACCGTCGCATCGACACCATACAAAGGAGACAACATGCAACGACGCCAAATCCTGCGCCTGGCCGGCGCGGCATGGGCGGCGGGCGTGGCCGGGATGCCGGTCGGACGCCTGCACGCCGAGGACTTTCCCAGTCATCCCATCAAGCTGATCGTGCCCTACGGCGCCGGCGGCATCACCGACCAGATCGGCCGCGCGCTGGCCGACGCGGCCGGGCGCGAGCTGGGCCAATCGATCATCGTCGAGAACAAGCCCGGGGTCAGCGGCACGCTGGGCGCGACGCAGATGGCCACCAGCGAGCCCGACGGCTATACGCTGACGATGGCGCCGGTGGTGATCTTCCGCTTGCCGCACGTGCAGAAGATGCGCTACGACCCGCTGAAGGACCTGACCTATATCTCGATGATCGCGGACTACAACTTCGCGGTCGCGGTGCGCACCGATGCCAAGTGGAAGACCATGCAGGAGCTGGTGGCCGAAGCCAAGGCGTCGAGCCGCGGCATCAGCTACGGCACCACCGGCATCTACGGCAGCCAGCATCTGACGATCTCGGAACTGGCGCGCATCACGCAATCGAACTGGACGCATGTCCCGTACAAGGGCGACGCCGAGGCCATCACCTCGCTGCTGGGCGGCCAGTGCGACGTGGCGATGCTGACCAACACGCTGCTGCCCTATGTGAAGAACGGCCAGTTGCGCGTGCTCGCGGTGCTGTCGGAAAAGCGCGCGCCGGACTTCCCCGATGCGCCGACGCTCAAGGAGATCGGCTATCCGGTCTGGTCCAATTCGCCGTTCGGCATCGTCGGCCCCGCCGGCATGAAGCCCGAGGTCGTCAAGAAGCTCGACACCGCGTTCCGCAACGCGCTGAAGGACCAGAAGCTGCTGACGGTGACGCAGCAGTACGGCATGTCGACCAACTATATGGGTCCGGAGCAGTACACCGCCTATGCGCAGAAGGCCTTCAAGAGCGAGGGGGCGATCATCCGGCGGCTGGCCGAGGCCATGAAGAACCAGTAAGGATTCATTCAGGGTTCATTCAGGGTTCATTCGCCGGCGCCGCGGCCGAGTTCGCGCAGCAGCGTCTGCTGCGACTCGGTCAGCGCGCGCAGCCGCGACGGCAGATCGATGACCACCGTCAGCAGCAGATCGCCGGTCTTTTGTTTGGCGCGATCGTGCAGGCCCATGCCGCGCACGCGGATCACGGTGCCGCTGCGCGTCATCGCCGGGATCTCGGCCATCACGGTCTTGCGAAAGCGCACCACCGGCACGCGGCCGCCGAGGCAGGCCAGCACGAAGTCGATCTTCAGTTCGCGCGTCAGGTCCAGCCCATCGACGCCGAACACGCGGTCCTTGCGCACCCGGACCTTGCACATCAGATTGCCGTTGGGGCCGCCGTCGATGCCGGCACCGCCCATGCCGCGGGCGCGCAGCACGGTGCCGTCGATCACGCCCGGCTTGATCTGCACGCGCAGTGCCTTGTCGACGCGGACCTTGCCGGTCCCGCCGCAGGCGTCGCAGGGAGCCGGCTCGACGCCGCGACCCGCGCAGCGCTCGCAGGCGCCATACGCGTGGAACAGGCCGCGTCGCACCTGGCCCGTGCCGGCGCACGGCTTGCAGGCCATCATGCGGATGCCGCGTGCATCGCAGTGCAGGCAATCGACGGTCATCCTGACGCGGGTCGATGCCATGCCGCCCAGCACCGCCGTTTCCAGCGCGATGCTGGTCTCGCACAGGTAGTCGACGCCGGCCTTGCCCTGCGCGTTGCGGCGC
>NZ_JCBAJO010000309.1:0-4492 GCF_059772245.1 Cupriavidus sp. R6-3 | reverse complement strand
GCTGGCGCCGGTGCTGGCGCCGTTGTTGGTGTTGCCGCCGCGGAAGTCGGTCACATACCAGCCCGAACCCTTGAGCTGGAAACCGGCCGCGGTCAGCTGTTTCTTGAAGGCCCCCGCCGTATTGCAGGATGGGCAGTCGGTGAGCGGGGCATCGCTCATTTTCTGCAGCACATCGCGCCCATGGCCGCAGGCGTCGCAACGGTAGGCATAGATCGGCATCGTGGCTCTCCGGGAGATCCCCATTGGGTCAACAACGGGGGTCAACAAAGGGGTCAACAAAAAATCAAAGGAAATCAACGCGCGCGGCCGGCGCGGCGTTCCGGGCTGTCGCCCGCCACCGTCCGGCCATGCAAAGCCTTGAATTATAAACCGTTTGGGCGCCGTTGCCGCCGGAAAAGCGGCCTGCCTGGGGCGCAGACCGGCCGATTGAGGGGATTCGGCCGGATCGACGCCGGATTGGCGGCAGATGGGCCCCGGATTCGACTCGGATCGGCCCCGGATTTGCCGCGAATCCGCTCCGGAATCGCCCGGGTTCAGCGCCTCGCTTCAGCCCGGATGTTCAGCCCGGATTGGCGTGCGCCAGCCCTTTCGCGCCGCGATCACGCGATATGCACTTCCTTGACCGGCGGGCGGTCGCCTATCCATTGCGGCAGCAGCGAGCCGACCAGCATGCCGCCCAGCGAGAACAAAAGGCCGACCATCTGCGGCGGCACCGCGGCCTCGGAGAACAGGATCTCGCAGACCAGCCACGAGCTCAGGCCCAGCAGGATCGCCGCCAGGCCGCCCTGGCGCGTGGCGCGCTTCCAGAACAGGCCGAAGGCCAGCGGCACGAACGACGACACCAGCGTGACCTTGTAGGCATTCTCGACCATGTGGAAGATCGACAGGTGCGAGTTCAGCGCGAACAGCGTGACCAGGACGGTAAACACCAGCACGACCGCCTGCATCACCCGCAGGAAGCGCCTGTCGTCGAGATGGCGGAAATACGGCCGCAGGATGTTCTCGGCGAACGTCACCGACGGCGCCAGCAGCGTGGCCGACGCGCAGCTCTTGATCGCCGACAGCAGCGCGCCGAAGAACATCACCTGGGCGAACAGCGGCGCATGGTCCAGGATCAGCGTCGGCAGGATCAGCTGCGAATCGGTATTGATATAGCGCTGCACCATCGCCGGATCGATCAGCGTGGCCGAGTACGCCAGGAACATCGGGATGAAGGCGAAGCAGAAGTACAGCACGCCGCCCAGCACCGAGGCGCGGCCGGCGATCTGCTCGGTGCGCGACGACGTGACGCGCTGGAACACGTCCTGCTGCGGGATCGAGCCGAGCATCATCGTCGACAGCGCGGCGGCAAAGCCGATGATCTGGATCAGGTCGAGCTCCGGCAGGAACTCGAACTTGCCCGCCGCGGCCGCGTGCGACACCACCGCCGACACGCCGCCGGCCTGGCCGCTGACCTCGTAGCCGATATACAGCATGCCGATCACGATGATGATCATCTGGATGAAGTCGGTGATCGCCACCGACCACATGCCGCCGAACAGCGTGTAGACCAGCACGCTGGCGGCGCCGATCATCATGCCGGCGTCCTGCGACAGGGCGCCGTCCGACACCGTATAGAACACCAGCCCCAGCGCCTTGATCTGCGCCGCGACCCAGCCCAGGTAGGACACCACGATGCACAGCGTGGTCAGGATCTCGGCCAGGCGCCCATAGCGGTTGTGATAGTAGTCGCCGATCGTCAGCAGGTTCATCCGGTACAGCGGACGGGCGAAGAACAGGCCGACCAGGATCAGGCACAGCGACGAGCCGAACGGGTCGGAGACGACGCCGGACAGCCCCTCCTTCAGGAATACCGCCGGAATGCCGAGCACCGTCTCGGAGCCGAACCAGGTCGCGAACACGGTCGCGGTGACCACGTAGAACGGCAGGCTGCGGCCGGCCACGGCGAAATCGGTCGTGTTGCGCACGCGCAGCGCGGCCCACAGGCCGATGCCGACCGAGATTACCCAGTAGATGATGACAAACCAGATCAGCATGCTGCTGCCCTATCCCAAAGAGCCCAGGGGCCAAGAAACCGAATGGCGGACGGCGGCAAGGTGCGCGCGTCCGCAGTCCAATTCATCGGTCGGGGCCGCGTGGGTGGCGGATCGGGTGCCCTGGGAGGAGCACTGGCCTGCGGTCGTAGCCGAATCAAGACGCGGATTATAGCGATGCAAGCGACGATACAAGCCCGTTGTGCCAAAAAAATTGGCAGCCGGGCGGGGCATCGGCCCGCACAGGGTCAGCGGCCGATATAGGCCAAACCGTCGGCCAACGGCGGGTCAACATCGGGCCACCATCGGGTCAACATCGGGCCAGCCGGCAGCCAGGCCAACCCCGGCCAAACCCTCAACCGAACCAGTCCGCCAGCTGCGTCAGCACCAGCGCGATGGTCACGGCGCCGCCCAGCAGCAGCCCGATCGCCAGCATCCGGTTGGTGCGGCGCTGCTCGACCACCAGCGCGGCCAGCAGGCGGTCCTGCTGGCTGTTGTTGACCAGCGCGCGGCGCTCCAGGAACTGGTGGGCCAGGCGGGGAAAGTCGGGCAGCATCTTGGCCCACTGCGGCGCCTCGACCTGGATGCGTTCCCAGGCGCCGCGCCAGCCGACCTGCTCGTGCATCCAGCGTTCCAGGTAGGGCTTGGCGGTCTTCCACAGGTCCAGGTCCGGATCCAATTGCCGGCCGAGCCCCTCGATATTGAGCAGCGTCTTCTGCAGCAGCACCAGCTGCGGCTGGATCTCGACGTTGAAGCGGCGCGAGGTCTGGAACAGCCGCATCAGCACCATGCCCAGCGAGATTTCCTTCAGCGGCTTGTCGAAGTACGGCTCGCAGCAGGCGCGCACCGCGCTCTCGAGCTCCTCGACCCGGGTCTGCGGCGGCACCCAGCCCGATTCCACGTGCAGCAGCGCGACGCGGTGGTAGTCGCGGCGGAAGAAGGCAATGAAGTTCTGCGCCAGGTAGTTCTTGTCGAACTCCGACAGCGCGCCGACGATGCCGAAGTCCAGCGCGATATAGCGGCCGAAGGTCTCGGGCTGCACCGATACCAGGATGTTGCCGGGGTGCATGTCGGCGTGGAAGAAGCCGTCGCGGAACACCTGGGTGAAGAAGATCTCGACGCCCTCCTCCGCCAGCCGGTGCAGGTCGACCCCGGCGGCCTTCAGCGATTCCGTGCGCGAGATCGGGATGCCGTGCATCCGCTCCATCACGAACACCTCGCTGCTGCAGAAGTCCCAGAACACTTCGGGCACCAGCAGCAGTTCGGTGTCCTGGAAATTGCGGCGCAGCTGGCTGGCGTTGGCCGCCTCGATCATCAGGTCCAGCTCGTCGTGCAGGTACTTGTCGAACTCGGCGACCACCTCGCGCGGCTTGAGCCGCTTGCCGTCGGCCGAGACCCGCTCGATCCAGATCGCGACGTCGCGCATCAGCGCCAGGTCGCTGTCGATCACCGGCAGCATGCCGGGGCGCAGCACCTTGACCGCTACCTCGCGGCCGCGGTGCGTGCCGGCCTTCAGCGTGGCGAAGTGCACCTGCGCGATCGACGCGCTGGCGACCGGCTGGTATTCGAAGGTCTCGAACAGCTGGGTCAGCGGCCGGCCCAGCGAGCGCTCGATGATGGCGACCGCGACGGCCGGATCGAACGGCGGCACCTGGTCCTGCAGCAGCGCCAGTTCATCGGCGATGTCGGCCGGCAGCAGGTCGCGCCGGGTCGACAGCACCTGGCCGAACTTGACGAAGATCGGCCCCAGCCGCGTCAGCGCCAGCCGCAGCCGCACGCCGCGCGGCACGGTATCGAGCCGGCGGCCGATCGTGATGACCCTGACCAGCAGGCGGATATGCCGGTTCTGGAAACCGGACAGCACCAGCTCGTCCAGGCCGTAATAGAAGATGACAAAGGCGATCTTGCAGAGGCGCAGGAAACGGGTCATGCAGGTCTTGTTGGTAAGCCGGCCGGATCGGGGCGCGCTGTTGCGCGTCCTTGCCGCCGGCAGGCGGGATTCTCGTCAGCGGTTCCGCGGTCGGCGCGGTTGGCCCGGTGGCTCCGGTTCAGCGATGCGCGGACGGCAGCCGGGCGGGGCCGGTACCGGTGCCAGCGCCGGAGCCAGCACCCGTGCCGCGCTCCAGCCGCTCCAGGCGCTTTTCCAGCCGGGCCAGATCGTCGCGCAACGCGGCCACGTCGGCGCGGAAATCGTCCAGCGCGGCATGGCGGACCAGCGTCGGCTGTTCGTCCAGCAGGTATTCGGTCACGTTCTCGACCAGCGCCCGCCCGACCCGCAGCGCGCCGGCATGGGCCTGCTGCGCGCCGTCCACCAGCCGCTGCGCGACGCTGTCGCCGACGGTGCCGCCCATCACGGCACGCAAGGCCCGCGCCAGATCCTCCGCGGCATCCCAGCGCAGGCTGCGCGCCAGCGTCGACACGGTATTGGCCAGCTCGGCATCGCCCTCCAGACGCACATG
>NZ_JCBAJO010000308.1:0-4499 GCF_059772245.1 Cupriavidus sp. R6-3 | reverse complement strand
CCGGGGGAGGGCCGGCAGGCCGCGGCGTCGTCCTGATCCCTCCGCCGGCGCATCGCTTCCGCGTGCTCGTGCGCCGCTTGCGCGCTGCTTGCGCCACATCAAGCGACATCAAATACGCATCGTTTCGTCTTGAAATGTCACGGCAAAGCCCTATCTTCGGCAGTGACATCCGGTGTCCTGCCGGCCGACGACGCGGTGCGTACCGACTGCGCCGCCGGGGCCGCCTCGGGACACGTATCCCAGAGAGGGTTTCCCCATGCGTCTTGACAAACTGACTACCCGATTCCAGGAAGCGCTGGCCGATGCCCAGACCCTGGCGATCGGCAACGACAACCAATACATCGAACCGCAGCATCTGCTGCGCGCGCTGCTGGCGCAGAACGACGGCTCGGCGCGCGCGCTGCTGTCGCGCGCCGGCGTCAACATCAACGGCCTGGCCAGCGCGCTCGACGCCGCCATCAAGCGGCTGCCGCAGGTGCAGGGCACCAGCGAGGTCCAGCTCGGCCGCGAGCTGGCGGCGCTGTTCAACGCCACCGAGAAGGAAGCGATCAAGCGCGGCGACCAGTTCGTCGCCAGCGAGCTGTTCCTGCTCGCGGTCGCCGACGACAAGGGCGAGACCGGCCGCATCGCGCGCGAGCACGGCATGAGCCGCAAGTCGCTGGAGGCGGCGATCGACGCCGTGCGCGGCGGCGAGTCCGTCAACAGCGCGGACGCCGAGGCCCAGCGCGAGGCGCTGAAGAAATACACGATCGACCTGACCGAGCGCGCCCGCCTGGGCAAGCTCGACCCGGTGATCGGCCGCGACGACGAGATCCGCCGCGCGATCCAGATCCTGCAGCGCCGCACCAAGAACAACCCGGTGCTGATCGGCGAGCCCGGCGTCGGCAAGACCGCGATCGTCGAAGGGCTGGCGCAGCGCATCGTCAACGGCGAAGTGCCCGAGTCGCTGAAGAACAAGCGCGTGCTGGTGCTCGACATGGCGGGCCTGCTGGCCGGCGCCAAGTATCGCGGCGAGTTCGAGGAGCGCCTGAAGGCGGTGCTGTCCGATATCGCCAAGGACGAGGGCCAGACCATCGTCTTCATCGACGAGATCCACACGATGGTCGGCGCCGGCAAGGCCGAGGGCGCGATCGACGCGGGCAACATGCTCAAGCCCGCGCTGGCGCGCGGCGAGCTGCACTGCATCGGCGCGACCACGCTGGACGAGTACCGCAAGTACATCGAGAAGGATGCCGCGCTGGAGCGCCGCTTCCAGAAGGTGCTGGTCGACGAGCCGACGGTCGAGGCGACCATAGCGATCCTGCGCGGCCTGCAGGAAAAGTACGAGCTGCACCACGGTGTCGAGATCACCGACCCGGCCATCGTCGCCGCGGCCGAGCTGTCGCACCGCTATATCACCGACCGTTTCCTGCCCGACAAGGCGATTGACCTGATCGACGAGGCGGCCGCGCGCATCAAGATGGAAATCGACTCCAAGCCGGAGGAGATGGACAAGCTCGAGCGCCGCACGATCCAGCTGAAGATCGAGCGCGAGGCGGTCAAGAAGGAGACCGACGAGGCCTCGCGCAAGCGGCTCGAACTGATCGAGCAGGAGATCGCGCGGCTCGAGAAGGAGTACGCCGACCTCGACGAGATCTGGAAGGCCGAGAAGGGCGCTGCCCAGGGCGCCGCCGCGCTGAAGGAGGAGATCGACAAGATCCGCCTCGAGATCGCGCGGCTGCAGCGCGAGGGCAAGCTCGACAAGGTCGCCGAGCTGCAGTACGGCAGGCTGCCGGAGCTCGAAGGCAAGCTCAAGGCCGCCACCGCGGCCGAGGCCAGCGAGCAGAAGCAGCCCAACCGGCTGCTGCGCACGCAGGTCGGCGCCGAGGAGATCGCCGAGGTGGTCAGCCGCGCGACCGGTATTCCGGTGGCCAAGATGATGCAGGGCGAGCGCGAGAAGCTGATCGCGATGGAGGACTACCTGCACAAGCGGGTGGTCGGCCAGGACGAGGCCGTGCGGCTGGTGTCCGACGCGATCCGCCGTTCGCGCGCGGGGCTGGCCGACGAGAACAAGCCGTATGGCTCGTTCCTGTTCCTGGGCCCGACCGGCGTCGGCAAGACCGAGCTGTGCAAGGCGCTGGCCGAGTTCCTGTTCGACTCGGAAGAGCACCTGATCCGCATCGACATGAGCGAATTCATGGAGAAGCACAGCGTGTCGCGGCTGATCGGCGCGCCGCCGGGCTATGTCGGCTACGAGGAAGGCGGCTACCTGACCGAGGCGGTGCGGCGCAAGCCGTATAGCGTGGTGCTGCTCGACGAGGTCGAGAAGGCCCACCCGGACGTGTTCAACGTGCTGCTGCAGGTGCTCGACGACGGCCGGCTGACCGATGGCCAGGGGCGCACCGTGGACTTCAAGAACACGGTGATCGTGATGACGTCGAACCTGGGCTCGCAGATCATCCAGCAGATGAGCGGCGAACCGCACGAGGCCATCAAGGGCGCCGTGTGGCAGGAGGTCAAGACGCAGTTCCGGCCGGAGTTCCTGAACCGCATCGACGAAGTGGTGGTGTTCCACGCGCTCGACCAGAAGCACATCGAGTCGATCGCGAAGATCCAGCTGCAGCGCCTGCAGTCGCGCCTGGCCCGCATGGACATGGCGCTGGAAGTCAGCGACGCCGCCCTGGAGCGCATCGCCAGCGCAGGCTACGATCCGGTGTTCGGCGCGCGCCCGCTGAAGCGCGCGATCCAGCAGCAGATCGAAAACCCGGTCGCGCGGCTGATCCTGGAAGGCAAGTTCGCCGCCAAGGACGTCGTGCCGGTGGACTATCAGAACGGGGAGTTCACGTTTGGGCGGGTGGTGCATTGAGAAAGAGGTGGCGCGGCGCATCTCTGGCGCTTGCGCCACGACGGCGCCTGTTCTTGACCTGCGTCAAGGCGCCGTTGCTTCCTTGCCCCTAACATCGACCCTGTCATGAAGCTGCGGGGGCGCACTTCATGACTTGTCTACCCGTTTCCAACCTGGAAACTTGACCCGCGGTGCTCCCGTACCGCGGGTTTTTTCTTTTGGGCGCGCGTCCGCGGCCCATCGTCGCCAAGTCCGGTCATTGCCTCGTCGTTGCCCGGTCCTGTCCGCCGTCCTTCCCCCTCATTGCCCCGTTTCTTGGCCTCGTCTGCGGCCTCGTCCTTTGGCGTGGCCCTTGGTGGGCCTCGTCATTGCCCCGGCACGGCCGTCCGGCCGCCTTATGCGAAAAACGTGCTTGGATCGGCGAAACCATTCGTTCCTTGTCGCCTTGCCCGCCGGTAGCCTCGATGCTGTCGCGATGGCCCATGCATGCCGTCGCGCATGCCAGCCTTGTTTTTTCCGACGGACGGGAGCCCTTGAAGATGATTCGCCAGTTGGCCATTGCGGCCGCAGTGTTGTCCCTTGCCGGCGTGGCCGGTCTCGCGCATGCCCAAACGACCCTGTTGAACGTGTCCTACGACCCCACGCGCGAGCTGTATGTCGACGTCAATGCCGCCTTCGCCAAGGCCTGGAAGGCCCGGGGCGGCGACAACGTGACGATCCGCCAGTCGCACGGCGGCTCGGGCAAGCAGGCGCGCTCGGTGATCGACGGGCTGGAGGCGGACGTGGTCACGCTGGCGCTCGGCTACGACGTCGATGCGGTGGCCCAGAAGGGCCTGATCAAGCCGGACTGGCAGAAGCGGCTGCCGCACAACGCCTCGCCCTATACCTCGACCATCGTGTTCCTGGTGCGCAAGGGCAATCCGAAGAACATCCGCGACTGGAGCGACCTGGTCAAGCCGGGCGTGCAGGTCATCACGCCCAACCCGAAGACCTCCGGCGGCGCCCGCTGGAACTATCTGGCGGCCTGGGGCTATGCGCTGCGCCAGCCGGGCGGCAACGAAGCCAAGGCGCGGGATTTCGTCGCCCAGCTGCTGAAGAACGTGCCGGTGCTGGACTCCGGCGCGCGCGGCGCGACCACCACCTTCGTCGAGCGCGGCATCGGCGATGTGCTGATCGCCTGGGAGAACGAGGCGCTGCTGGCGATCAAGGAGCTCGGCCCGGACAAGTTCGATATCGTCGCCCCGTCCGTGTCGATCCTGGCCGAGCCGCCGGTCGCGGTGGTCGACAAGGTGGTCGACAAGCGCGGCACGCGCCGTGCCGCCGAGGCCTATCTGCAGTTCCTCTATACCGACGAGGGCCAGGAGATCGCGGCGCGCAACTACTACCGCCCGATCTCGCAGAAGATCGCGGCCAAGTACGCGTCGGCCTTCCCGCAGGTGAAGCTGTTCACCATCGACGAGGTGTTCGGCGGTTGGCAGAAGGCGCAGCAGGCCCACTTCGCCGACGGCGGCACCTTCGACCAGGTCTATCAGCCTGGCCGGCGCTGAGCCGCGGGACGGGAAGCATTCATGAGCCCAGCCGGCACCCAACGCGGCATCGATCGTGGCACCGAACGCGGCAGCGAGCGAGGCACCGACCGTGGCGCGCTCGGCCGCCGCGCTCTCGCCGATGGACG
>NZ_JCBAJO010000307.1:0-4509 GCF_059772245.1 Cupriavidus sp. R6-3 | reverse complement strand
ACGCCGGCACCGCCGACGGCGCGGTGGTGCGGCGGCCGCGGAAGTCGGTCCAGCACAGCGCCTGGAAGTCGTACAGCTTGCAGCGGCGCGCGGTATCGAAATACCAGCGCCACGAGAAGTTCTGCACCACGATGCGGCCGGGCAGCGCCTGCTCCAGCAGCGCTTGCGCCCGCTTGAGCCGGTACAGCGGCACGCTCATGTCGACGTGGTGGGCGGTGTGTTCCATGATGTGGTGCAGCAGGGTGCCGACACCATGGCGAAAGCGCAGATGGACCGTGGTCGAGACGAAGGGCTGTGCGCGCGCCCACATCGTCTTGCTGTCGTACCAGGCCACGCTCTCATGGGTATGGTGGACGTACAGCACGAAACCGACGGTCGCGTTCCAGACCAGGAAGGGCACGGCGAAGCCGGCCACCAGCAGCAGCGCGACCGACTGCTGTGTCGCCAGCGCCAGCCAGACCAGCGAGCCGATCCACAGCGCCGCAAAGCCGGCCACCAGCAGGCAGTCCAACAGGAAGATCTTGCGGCGCGTCGCCATCTGCCGCCGGCTGGGGAAGAACAGTTTCAGCCACCAGATCTCGATCAGGTAATACAGCCCGGCACCCAGGCCGTTGCGGTACAGCCGTTCGAGCGCGCGCCGCCACCACGGCAGCGCCGCGTATTCCTGCATCGAACACGGGGCCCAGACGAAGTCGAAGCCCTTCAGGTTGGTATAGCCGTGATGGACGACGTTATGCCCGACCTCCCACAGGCTGTATGGCGTCAGCGACGGCAGGAAGGCGATCCGGCCCAGCCATTTGTTCAGGCCGCGGCGCGGCGTCAGGCTCTGGTGGCAGGCATCGTGCCCGAGGATGAACAGGCGCGCGATCAGCACGCCGGCCAGCACGCCGAGCCCGAGCTTGGCGAGCCAGTGCGGGGCGACGACCAGCGCGGCGAGGGCGGCGATGAACAGCGTCGCGTCGAGCGCGAACAGCAGCAGCGCGCGCGGCGTGCTGCGCTCGGACAGCGGAATCAGCCAGCCGCGGATGATCTTGCGCGGCGGCAGCGGCGCGTCGGCAGACAGCGGCGCGGGCGGATGGCCGGAACCATCGGCATCGGCGGACGGAACGGCCGAGGCCGCGGGAACGGCTGGGGCGGGGGAAACGAGCGAGACGGGCGAGACGGGCGAGACGGGTGCAACGGCTGAGGCGGGTGTGGTCATCTTGGCATCGGCATTGTCGAATGGCGCGGGCCAGCGTAATGCAGATCGATGACAACCGCCTTGACCGCGGTCAAGCCACGGCGCCGGACCGCCTGCGCGGCCTGTCCGGCGCCGTTCGGGGCTGGCGAGGCGCTTAGACGCCCGCCCGCTCGCCCATCACGTAGACGCTGTCGATCACCCGATCGTCGCCCAGCATCGCAAACGCGAACAGCTGCTCCTCGAGCGTTTCCGAGCGCGCGCTGCGGCGGCCCAGCAGCGGCGTGGCGTCGGGGTCGAGCACGATGAAGTCGGCCTCGTTGCCCGGCGCGAAGCTGCCGACGCGGTCGCCCCAGCCCAGCGCATCGGCCGGCGCGCGCGTGGCCAGGTAGAACATCCGCAGCGCGGTCAGGTGGTAGCCGCCCATTCGCGCGACCTTGTGCGCGGCGTTCATCGTGCGCAGCATCGAGAACGAGGTGCCGCCACCGACGTCGGTGGCCAGCGTCAGATTGAGCCGATGCGCGTCCGACTGGTGGAAGTCGTACAGGCCGCTGCCGAGGAACAGGTTCGAGGTCGGGCAGTGCGCCACGGCCGCGCCGGTATCGGCGAGCCGGCGGCGATCGTCGTCATCCAGATGGATCGCATGGCCGTAGAACGCGCCCGGGCGCAGCAGGCCGTATCGATCGTAGACGTCCAGATAGCTGCGCGCCTGCGGGAACAGCTCGGCGACCCATTTGACCTCGTCGCGGTTCTCGGCCACGTGGGTCTGGATCAGCGCGTCGGGGTAGGCGCGCGCCAGCTCGCCGCAGGCTGCCAGCTGCGCCTCCGTCGAGGTCGGCGCGAAGCGCGGCGTGATCGCATAGGACAGCCGCCCCTTGCCATGCCAGCGCGACAGCAGGTCGGCCGATTCCCGCGCGCCGGACTCGGCGGTGTCGCGCAGGAAGTCCGGGCAATGGCGGTCCATCAGCACCTTGCCCGTCGCCAGCCGCAGATTGCGGCGATGGCTCTCGGCGAACAGCGCATCGGCCGAGGTCGCATGCACGGTGCTCCAGACCAGCGCGCTGGTGGTGCCGTTGCGCAGCAGCTCGTCGGCGAAGAAGCTGGCCACCGCGGCGGCGTATTCGGGATCGGCGAAGCGGCGCTCCTCGGGGAACGTGTACGTGTCCAGCCAGTGCAGCAGGCCCGGCGACGGCGACGCGATCATGTCGGTCTGCGGGTAGTGCACGTGCGTATCGATAAAGCCCGGCACGATCAGCTTGCCGCGATGGTCGATCACCTCGGTGTCCGGGGCAATCGAATGCGCCAGTTCGGCGTAGGGGCCGGCCGCGGCGATGCGGCCATTGGCGACCAGCAGCACACCGTCTTCCCAATACTGATACGCGTCATCATGGAATTGCGGGTCGCGCAGGAAATGCAGCACGCGGCCGCGGATGGCGCGGGTGGTACCGGTCGGGGAAGAGGAGCTGGTGGTCTGGTTCATGGTCGTGGGGTTGGAGAAGGCCGGCGCGGGGCGCCGGCCCGATGTTGCGCCGGTCAAGGCCGCAACGGCGTCAAGCCGTCGCGGCGCTTGCCGGCGTCGTGGGGCTGGCCGATTGCCAGAAGCGGTCGACCTCGGTCAGGTATTCGGCCTTCAGGGCCGGCCGCAGGAAACTCGCCTCGAAGCTGTTGCGTGCGAGCCGGTGCGCGTCGGCGGCATCGAGGGGCAGCGCATCGAAGGTCGCTTCCCAGTTGGCGTTCATATAGCCGCCGAAATAGGCCGGGTCGTCCGAATGGATCGTCACCGCGACGCCGGCATCCAGCAGCTTCTTCAGCGAATGGTCGCGCAGGTCCGGATAGACCTTGAGCTTCTGGTTCGACAGCGGGCAGACCGTCAGCGCGATGCGTTCGCGCGCCAGCCGCTCGACCAGCGCCGGATCGTCGATGGCGCGCACGCCGTGGTCGATCCGCTCGACCTGCAGGATGTCGAGCGCGTCGCGGACATAGTCGGCGGGGCCTTCCTCGCCGGCATGGGCCACGCGATGCAGGCCCAGCTCGCGCGCGCGGGCAAATACCCGCGCGAACTTCTCGGGCGGATTGCCGCGCTCCGACGAATCGAGGCCGACGCCGATAAAGCGGTCGCGATAGGGCAGCGCGGCTTCGAGCGTGGCGAACGCGTCTTCCTCCGACAGATGCCGCAGGAAGCAGAGAATCATGCTGCTGGAGAAATCGTACTGCGTGCGCGCCTGCGCCAGGGCGTCGGCGATGCCGTCGATCACGATCTCGATGTCCACGCCGCGCGCGGTATGCGTCTGCGGATCGAAGAAGATTTCCGCGTGGCGCACGTTGTCGGCGACGGCGCGCTCGACGTACGCCATCGTCATGTCGAAGAAGTCTTCCTCGGTCAGCAGCACGCTGGCGCCGGCATAGTAGATGTCGAGGAAGGACTGCAGGTCGGTGAACGCATAGGCGGCGCGCAGCGCCTCGACGCTGGGGTAGGGCAGCTTGACCTGGTTGCGCTGCGCGAGCCGGAAGATCAGCTCGGGCTCGAGCGTCCCTTCGATGTGCACATGCAGTTCGGCCTTGGGAGTGCGGCGGATGCGTTCCGCGAGCGCGGCGTCGAGCGTCATGGGGGGATCCTTTTTTGCTATGCCGGCATGCTGTTCGGGTTCGAGCAGAAGGCCGGCGCGGTTACCGGTGGGCGGGGCTGCCGCTGTCGCTATCGCCTTCGCCCGGTTGCCCGCCGTCCCGCTGCGTTGCCGGTGCGTCGGAGCGCAGCGCGGCCAGGCGCTGATCGCGCACTTGCAGCAGCTGGGCGACGATGGCAACTGCAATCATAGCCGGAGCCTTGTCGGTGATGCCCGCGACGCCGATCGGGCAGGTCATCCGCGCAAAGGCGGCCGGGTCGATGCCATGCTCGACCATCCGGTGTTCGAAGCGGGCGCGCTTGGTCTTGGAGCCGATCAGCCCGAAGTACGCGAAGTCGGTGCGCCGCAGGATCCGTTCGCACAGCGCCTGGTCCAGCGCATGGCTGTGCGTCATCACCAGGAAGTAGCTGCCGGGCGGCGCGTGATCGACCACCGCCTCGGCCGTATCGGTGGCCTCGGCCACCACGTTGCCGGGCAGGCCGGCCGGAAACAGCGTGTCGCGCTCGTCGACCCAATGGACCGTGCACGGCAGCGTGCCGAGCACCTTGACCAGCGCATGGCCGACATGGCCGGCGCCGAACAGCACCACGTGCATCTCGTCCGGGGCCAGCAGGTCGGTCCAGCTGCCGTCCTCGTGCAGCGTGACGGCGGGCAGCGTCGGCAAGGGCGTGCGGTCGACGGCATGGCGCACCGGGCCGGCGGCCGGCA
>NZ_JCBAJO010000306.1:0-4533 GCF_059772245.1 Cupriavidus sp. R6-3 | reverse complement strand
GCGCTGACCCGCATCGAGATGCAGCAATTGATCGAGGGCCTTTGGCTGGCGCATGGCTTCACCGCGCTGCTGGTCACGCACGATGTCGCCGAGGCCGTCGCGCTGGCCGACCGCGTGGTGCTGATCGAAGACCACCGCATCGCCCTCGACGAGCGCGTGCCGCTGCTGCGCCCGCGCAGCCACGGCGCGCCGGCATTCGCCGCGATCGAGGAACGCGTGCTGCGGCGCGTGCTGCGCCAGCCCGCCATCGCATCCCCTGACAACGACGCGCAGACCCGCGCATTGGCACCTCTCTGATGAATATCGTCGGCATTCTCGGCAGTCCCTCCACGCCTTCGCGTTGCGCCTATCTGCTGGAGCTCGCGCTCTCGCGGCTGGACGCCATCACGTCCTCCTACCGATCGATCCGGCCGCGCGACCTGCCCGCGCAAGCGCTGACGCAGGCCGATTTCGGCGACGCCCGCCTGCAGGACGCGGTGCGCGCGGTCGGCGAATCGCAGCTGGTGATCGTCGCCACGCCGATCTACAAGGCCTCGTACAGCGGCCTGCTGAAGGCCTTCCTCGATCTGCTGCCGCAGGACGGGCTGCGCGACAAGACCGTGCTGCCGCTGGCCACCGGCGGCAGTCCCGCGCATCTGCTGGCGCTGGACTATGCGCTCAAGCCGGTGCTGTCGGCGCTCGGGGCTCGCGACATCCTCGATGGCATCTACGCGACCGACCAGCAGCTGCCGTCGCGGCCGGAGGGCGGCTACAGCGCGGCGGCCGACATCGTCGAACGGCTCGACCGCTCGGTGCAACGCGTCGCAGCCCGCGCGCGCGAACTGAGGGAGCGCGAGGCCGAGCTGGCACGGGCGGCGTCCGCGCGGGCAAACAGCGAGCCATGGCCGGCCGAGCGCGTCCGCTGGTCCGTCTGAGCGCGCCATTACCGAGCAATTTCAACCAGGAACCTGTCATGACGATTCATGCCATCAACGTACGCAACCAGTTCCGCGGCAAGATCCGCGAAATCATCGAGGGACCGGTCGTGTCCGAGATCGACGTCGAGACCTCCGGCGGACTGGTGGTGACCTCGGTCATCACGACCCGCTCGGTCAAGGAGCTGGAACTTGCGGTCGGCAAGGAGGTGATCGCGCTGGTCAAGTCGACCGAAGTATCGATCGCCACGCTATGAAAGAAGGGGGGCGCAACATGCAGGGGAAGCGACGGCAGCTGCTGCTGGCGGGAGCCGGTATTGCGGCGTGGGCGCTGGGCGGCGCGGCGCGGGCGCAGGTGGGCGGCAAACCGGAAACCGTGCGGATCGGATATCAGAAGTCGTCGACGCTGATGATCCTGCTGAAGTCGCGCGGCACGCTGGAGAAGGCCCTCGCACCGCAGGGTGTCTCGGTGTCGTGGCACGAGTTCACTTCGGGCCTGCCGCTGCTCGAGGCGCTCAATGTCGGCGGGCTGGACCTCAGCGCCGATGTCGCCGACGCGGTGCCGCCGTTCGCGCTCGCCGCCGGAGCGAAGCTGACCTACTACGCGATCGAGACGCCCTCGCCGACCGCGCAGGCGATCGTCGTCCCGCGCGATTCGCCCTTGACCTCGATCGCGCAATTGAAGGGCCACCGGGTCGCCTTCGCCAAGGGCGCCGGCGCGCACTACCTGCTGCTGGAGGCGCTGGCGCGCAACGGCCTGTCGATGCGCGATATCGAGCCGGCGTATCTGACGCCGGCCGATGCGCGCGCCGCATTCGAGCGCGGCAACGTGGCGGCGTGGGTCATCTGGGACCCGTTCCTCGCGGCCGCGCAGCGGCAGGCGCAGGCGCGCGTGCTGGCCGACGGCACCGGCCTGGCCAGTTATCGCCGCTTCTATCTGGCGGCAAGCGACTTCGCGCGCCGCCGCGCCGACGTGCTCGCCACCGTGTTCGATGCGCTCGCCCAGGCGGGGGAGTGGGTCAAGGCCAATCCCGCCGCCGCGGCGGAATGGCACGCGCCGCTGATCGGCCTGGACGCGGCCACCGTCGAGATCGCCAACCGCCGCCGCAGCTACCGGCTGCAGGCGGTCGACGCGCCGGCGCTGGACGAGCAGCAGCGCATTGCCGATGCCTTCCACGCGCAGCAGATCATTCCGCGCAAGGTGGTGGTGAGCGCTTCGGCGGTCTGGCGGCGGCAGGCCTGAACAACGCGTACACCGTGCGCACATCGCGTTCGCACCGCTTGTGGACCGCTTGCATGCCGGCCCCGATCGAAGGCTTGGCATTCGGCCAACCGGTGTACTAACCTCGTTCTACGTTGCGGTGAACCGGGTTTACCCGGGCCGTAACGGCGCCGTCGCAGGCGCACGCGCAGGGCGCTTGCCCTGGCTCGATTCAGTCCACTTCGCAATCCTCATGTGGCCATGCCCGGCAGGAATGATCCGCGCTGGCCAACACAGACCCGAACGATGACGGGGACCATCCAGGTCCCGCGTCATTCTTCACGAGCGCGCATGGCGCAGCATGCCGATGCCGCCTTTGTCCGCGACCTGTCCTTGTGGTCGCGTGGGGACTTCCCCGGCAAGACGCTGGCTTCGGATGACCTGCACCGAGAGGCGCGCTCGTGTCCGCAGTGCGCGGCTTCGCACGGAGTCACGCGGTTTCACGTGACCTCACGTGGCTTCACGCGGTGCCACGTATTGCCCGACAGGCCGCCCCTTCCCGCATCTGTCCGATTCCGCCCAGCGTCATGATCCTGTTGGCGCTCCCATGTCCGTCGTCGCGACGGCATCGGAGACGCTCGTCTCTTCGACGCCGAGGTAATCATGAACAATGTTTCTCTTCGCATCCCGGAAGGCATCGGCAGGTGCCTGATGGCGGTGGGCACCGCATCGGTACCCCTGCTGCTGGCGGTCGCGCCGGCCCGCGCCCAGACCCCGCCCGCCGCGCCCGCGCCCACTCCCCATACGCAGGAGGCCAAGGACCCGACCAGCAACTTCACCGCGCGATGGACGCGCGCCGATGCGCGCCAGATCACGGCGATGTCCTCGCCCAACGTGACGCCCGGGCAGAACTCGCTGCCGCAGCATCTGACGATGCCCGATATACCGGCCAATTTCCCGCAGACCAACGATCGGGTGTGGGTCTGGGACACGTGGCCGCTGACCGATGCCAGGGCCAACCAGTACAGCTACAAGGGCTGGGAGATCATCTTCTCGCTGACCGCCGATCGCAATGCGGGCTATACGTTCGACGACCGGCATATCCATGCGCGCATCGGCTACTTCTATCGCCGCGCCGGCATTCCGGCCTCCCGGCGGCCCGCGAACGGCGGCTGGATCTATGGCGGGCATCTGTTCCCGGACGGTGCCAGCGTGCAGATCTTCGGCGGCGCGCCGATGACCCACAACGCCGAGTGGTCCGGCTCGACGCGCATCATGCCGGATGGCCGCATCGTGGTGTTCTATACCGCGACGTCGTTCAACCGATCGAGCCCGTCGGGCGGCAACATCACGCCGCCGATCGCCATCATTGCGAAGGCGGAAGGACGCGTGGAGGCCGACCACAACGGCGTGCGGCTGACCGGCTTCAACGAGCATATGAAGCTGCTGGAGCCGGACGGCACGTGGTACCAGACCGGGCAGCAGAACGAGTTCTTCTCGTTCCGCGATCCCTTCACCTTCGAGGACCCGGCGAATCCCGGCGTCACCTTCATGGTGTTCGAGGGCAACACCGCCGGTCCGCGCGGCGCGCGCACCTGCACCGAGCAGGACCTGGGCTACGCGCCGAACGATCCGCAGCGCGAGGACCTGAACGCGGTGATGGACTCCGGCGCGGTCTTCCAGAAGGCCAACGTGGGGCTGGCGGTGGCGATCAACAGGCAGCTGAGCCGCTGGGTGTTCCTGCCGCCGATCCTGTCGGCCAATTGCGTCAACGACCAGACCGAGCGGCCGCAGATCTATATCAAGGACGGCAAGTACTACCTGTTCACCATCAGCCATCGTTCGACCTATGCCGCAGGCGTCGATGGTCCGGACGGCGTCTACGGATTCGTCGGCAACGGCGTGCGCAGCGACTACCAGCCGTTGAACAATGGCAGCGGGCTGGTGCTGGGGAATCCGACCGACATGAACCGGCCGCGCGGCGAGCCTTTCGCGCTCGATCCGACGCAGAATCCGCGCACGTTCCAGTCGTATTCGCACTACGTGATGCCGGGCGGACTGGTCGAGTCCTTTATCGATGCCATCGGCGCGCGGCGCGGCGGTTCGCTCGCGCCGACGGTGCGCATCGACATCCACGGCGCCAACACGGCGGTCGATCGCAGCTATGGCGTCAATGGGCTCGGCGGCTATGGCGACATTCCCGCCAATCGCGAGGCGCTGTTCAGCCTGCGCGGCGTGCTGATCGGCGACCTGGTGCGCCGGCTGTTCGATTGAGGGAGGTTGCGATGCAAAGGATCGCTGTATTGCAAGGCAGGCGGCCGGCCGCGGCGCCGCGGAAGGGGCGACTGCCATTACTGCCATTGCTGCCATTGCTGCCATTGCTGCCATTACTGCCGTCGCTACTGCTGCTGGCTGCGT
>NZ_JCBAJO010000305.1:0-4577 GCF_059772245.1 Cupriavidus sp. R6-3 | reverse complement strand
CCCGTCGCCATTGCTCGCCGGACGCCTGCCGGCCGAGCACCAGCGCGTCCCAGCCGATCGCGCTGGCGCCGGGCGCCACCTCGACGGTGGTCGCGAGCCGCGCGCGCGCATCGTCGAACACGATGTTCTCCTGCGGCAGCCAGTCGAGCCGCGCCCCGGCCGCGACGCAGACGCGCACGCGCTGGCTGGCGTCGCGGCCGAGCGACTTGTACCACTTGGTCGCACCCGGCGTGGCCAGCACCGCGTGCGCGCCGGATTCGATGCCGATATCGATGTCGAGCACGTCGCCGCCCGCGATGCCGGCCGGGGGATGCAGCACCACCGCGTGGCAGATGCCGCCCTCCGGATACAGCGGCTTCTGCACCATCAGCGGCCCGGCATGCCGCCGCTCGACCAGCGCGCTGCGCTCGCCGCGCAGCGCGAAGCGCAGGCGCAGGCTGGCGTGCCACGCGGCCGGCATGGCGAGCGTCGCGGCAGCATCGTCGGCGGGGAAATCGGGATGGCGCATGAACTCGGCGAAAGAGGGAGAGAGTGATCGAGAAAGGCGGCCTAGACCGCGATCATCTCCCGCACGCCCTCTTCTTCCATCCGGCCGCCCTCGCCGCTCGCCACCACCTCGCCGCGGCTCATCACCACGTAGTGATCGGCCAGATGGCGCGCGAATTCGTAGTACTGCTCGACCAGCAGCACCGTCATGCCGAACTCGTCGACCAGCAGCCGCAGCGCGCGGCCAATGTCCTGGATGATCGACGGCTGGATGCCTTCTGTGGGCTCGTCGAGAATCAGCAGCTTCGGCTCGCTCATCAGCGCGCGGCCGATCGCCAGCTGCTGTTGCTGCCCACCGGACAGGTCGCCGCCGCGACGTTGCCGCATCGTGCGCAGCACCGGAAACAGCTGGTAGATGCGGTCGGGCACACCGTCCGGCTTGCCGCGGCTGGCCGCGCCGATCAGCAGGTTCTCCTCGACGGTCAGCCGCGGAAAGATCTCGCGCCCCTGCGGCACATACGCCAGCCCGGCGGCGACGCGCTCGTAGGGCGGCGCCTTGTCCAGCGCCCGGCCATTCCAGCGGATGCTGCCGCTGCGCGTCTGCACCACGCCCATCAGGCATTTCAGCAGCGTGCTCTTGCCCACGCCGTTGCGGCCGAGCAGCGTGGTCAGCCGGCCTTCGGGCACCTCGAAGCTGACGTCGCGCAGGATATGGCTGCCGCCGTAGTACTGGTTCAATCCGCTGACTTGCAGCATCGGTTTTCCTTTCTGCGTTCCAATCCGGCGCCGAATTCAGCGCGGCAGTTCAGCGCCCCAAATACGATTCGATCACGCGCCCGTCGCGCTTGACTGCGTCCAGCGTGCCCTCGGCCAGCACGCTGCCTTCGGACAGCACCGTGACCTTGCCGGACTCGCCCGCCAGCGCGGCGACGAATTCCATGTCGTGTTCGACCACCATCATCGAGCAGCTGCCGCGCAGGCCATCGAGCAGCTTCGCCAGCTGCATGGTTTCCTCGTCGGTCATGCCGGCCACCGGTTCGTCGAGCAGCAGCAGCTGCGGCTGCTGCATCAGCAGCATGCCGATCTCGAGCCGCTGCTTCTGCCCGTGCGACAGCAGCCCCGCCGGCCGGTAGGCCTCGTCTTCCAGGGCCGTCAGCGCCAGCGTCTGCTCGATGCGGTTGCGGCCGTCCGCGTCGAGCCGCGCGCGCAGCGACGACCACCAGCGCTTGTCGGCCTTCATCGCCAGCTCCAGGTTCTCCCACACCGCGTGCTGCTCGAACACGGTGGGCTTCTGGAACTTGCGGCCGATGCCGGTCTGCGCGATGGTCGGCTCGTTCAACCGCATCAGGTCGATGCTCTGGCCGAGAAACACGCGGCCGCTGACCGAGGCATTGCGCGGCCCGGTCTTGCCGGTGATCACGTCCATCATCGTGGTCTTGCCCGCGCCATTGGGGCCGATCACGCAGCGCAGCTCGCCGTGGTCGATCGACAGCGTCAGCTTGTTCAGCGCGCGGAAGCCGTCGAACTGCACGGTGACGTCCTCCAGATAGAGGATCGGGCCGTGCGAGACATCGATGGCGCCGCGCTCGAGCACGCGGCCCAGGCCGGTGGCATCGCCGCTTTCCGCCTGCGCGGCGTCGTGGCGTGGCGTCGGATTTCGGTTCGGGTCCGTTGCGGCGATCATGCTTTTGCTCCGCTGCGGGCGGCCGGCGCCGCGATCGGTGTGGCGGGCGTCGTCGGCGACGCGGATGAAGATGGTGACGCGGATGCAGCGGGCGACGCGGATGCAGCGGGCGACGCGGAGGCCGCTGACGGCGCGGACGCGCGCACACCGTCGGCACGGCGCAGCCGCGCCAGCAGCCCCACCACGCCATTCGGCAGATACAGCGTCACCAGCACGAACATCGCGCCGAGCAGGAACAGCCAGTACTCGGCGAAGTGCGCGGTGAACAGCGTCTTCGCGCCATTGACCAGGAAGGCGCCGATCACCGGACCGATCAGCGTGCCGCGCCCGCCGACCGCGACCCAGACCGCCATCTCGATCGAATTCGCGGGCGACATCTCGCCCGGATTGATGATGCCGACCTGCGGCACATACAGCGCGCCCGCGATGCCGCACAGCACCGCCGAGAAGGTCCAGACGAACAGCTTGTAGCCGAGCGGGTTGTAGCCGGAGAACATCACGCGCGTCTCGGCATCGCGTACCGCGGTGACGACGCGGCCGAGCTTCGAGGTCACGATATAGCGGCAGGCGATCAGCCCACCCAGCAGCGCGAAGGCCGTCAGCACGAACAGCACGGTGCGCGTCTCGGGCGCGGCGATGGCGAAGCCCGCGATGCGCTTGAAGTCGGTGAAGCCGTTGTTGCCGCCGAAGCCGGTCTCGTTGCGGAAGAACAGCAGCATCGCGGCATACGTCATCGCCTGCGTGATGATCGACAGGTAGACGCCTTTGATGCGCGAGCGGAAGGCGAAGAAGCCGAACAGCCAGGCCAGCACGCCGGGCACCAGCAACACCAGCAGCAGCGCGTAGCCGAAGTGTTCGGTGCCGTGCCAGAACCACGGCAGCTCCTTCCAGTCGAGGAACACCATGAAGTCGGGCAGCTCGCTGCGATAGACGCCGTCGCGGCCGATCGCGCGCATCAGGTACATGCCCATCGCGTAGCCGCCCAGCGCGAAGAACAGTCCGTGACCCAGGCTCAGGATGCCGCAGTAGCCCCACACCAGGTCCAGCGCGATCGCCGCCAGCGCGAAGCACATGATCTTGCCGATCAGCGTCAGCGCATAGGCGGACAGATGCAGCGGATGGGTGTCGGGCAGCACCAGCGCGCACACCGGCACCGCCACAGCCGCGAGTAGCGCGACGACGGCGAGCGCCAGCCAGCCGCGCGCGGAAAACAGCGGCTGGCGCGCGGGCACCGCCAGCGTGAAGGCACGCGTACCGGGATCGATCGAGCTTTGCATCATGCCTCCGCGCTGCGCCCCTTGAGCGCGAACAGTCCCTGTGGCCGCTTCTGGATGAACAGCACGATCAGCACCAGGACGATGATCTTGGCCAGCACCGCGCCGTAGAACGGCTCGATGAACTTGTTGATGATCCCCAGGCCGAAGGCACCGACGATGGTGCCGGCCAGCTGCCCCACGCCGCCGAGCACGACCACCATGAAGGAATCGATGATGTAGGCCTGCCCCAGGTCGGGGCCGACATTGCCGATCTGCGACAGCGCGCAGCCGCCCAGGCCCGCGATGCCCGCGCCGAAGGCGAAGGCATAGCTGTCGACCTTCCAGGTGCGCACGCCGACGCAGGCGGCCATCGTGCGGTTCTGCGTGGTGGCGCGCACGAACAGGCCCAGCCGGGTGCGGTTCAGCACGGCCCAGGCGATCGCCACCACGGCCAGCGCGAACACCACGATGACGATGCGGTTGTACGGAATGACCAGGCCCGGCATCCACTGCACGCCGCCGCTCATCCAGCTCGGATTGGCGACCTCGACGTTCTGCGCGCCGAACAGCATCCGCACCGCCTGCATCAGCAGCAGGCTGACGCCGAAGGTCGCCAGCAGCGTTTCCAGCGGCCGGCCGTACAGATGGCGCAGCACCAGCCGCTCCAGCACGAAGCCGATCGCGGCGGCGGCAAGGAAGGCCGCGGGCAAGGCCGCCGGCAGATACCAGTCGAAGGCGTCGGGCAGATAGGTGCGGAACAGCGACTGCACCAGCCACGTCGCATAGGCGCCGATCATCAGGAATTCGCCGTGGGCCATGTTGATCACGCCGATCAGGCCATAGGTGATGGCCAAGCCCAGCGCGGCGAGCAGCAGCACGCTGCCCAGGCTCAGGCCGGCGAACAGGTTGCCGATCAGCTCGGCCTGGCGCTCGCTCGCTTGCAGGTTGTCGAGCGCCTGCTGCGCGGCGGCGCGCAGTTGCGCGTCCGGCTCGCGGTATTGGCCGCTCTCGTCGCGTTCGACCAGCGGCTGCAGCCGCTGGCGCGTGGCCGGATCGCTGTCGCGGCCGAGAATGCGGATCGCTTCGAGCCGTTCGTCCCTGCTCCCGTCGGCGAGCACGGTGTTGGCCCAGATCACGTCGAGCTGGGCGCG
>NZ_JCBAJO010000304.1:0-4615 GCF_059772245.1 Cupriavidus sp. R6-3 | reverse complement strand
GGCCAGCGTCTCGTGGAAGACCGCCTCGTCGACGCTGCCATACGACGCGCTGCAGCTCAGCATGTGGATGTCCTTTTCGCCGATCGGCCGGAACGGCACCGCGCAGGCGTGGATGGCGGGATGCCAGTCGCGGAACGAGGCCGCGTAACCGCGCTGCTCGGCCTCGGCCACCGCCGCCCGCATCGGCGCCTCCTGCGCCTTCCATTGCTCGGGATAGGCCTGCGCGAATTCGGCCAGCAGCCGTTCCCGCTTCGGCCCGGGCAGCGCCGCCAGATAGGCGCGCCCCATCGAGCTCGACACCAGCGACAGCCGCGATCCGACCCCAAGGCCCAGCATCGAGCCGGCGTCGTTACGGATCGACTCCAGATAGATCACCTCGAGCCGCTCGCGCTTGCCGAGCGACACGGACACGCCATGGGTCTGCGCGAACGCCAGCATGTGCGGCCGCGCCAGCGCCACCACGTCGGAAGCCGACAGATAGGCGAAGCCCAGCGCCAGCACGCCGGCATCCAGCGCGTACTTGCCGAGGCTGTCGTCGTAGCGCAGATACCCCAGTTGCACCAGCGTACCGGCGAGGCGGCTGACGGTCGCCTTCGGCAGCCCGGTGCGGCGCACGAAGTCCTGGTTGCCGAGCATCGACTCGCCGGTGCGAAAGCACCGCAGCAGCTCCAGGCCGCGGGCCAGCGCGGTGACGAAGTTCGGGTCGCTCTCGCGCGCGGCGCGCTCCGACCCGGGCTCGGTGGCCTTGGTGGCCTTGGTGGCCTCCGCGGCCGGAGGGCTCTTTGCGGCCGGGGTGGCTGCGGCGGCCGCATTCCCGGTGCTGGCGGCGGAGGAAAGCACGTCGGAGTTGGCCACGGCGGGCTCCTGGTCGAAAGGCGGTGAACGAAGTCGGGAGGCCCGGGCGGGCTGTTGCCGGCCGGACGCTTTGCGCTATACTAACGCATCGGAACACGGTTCCGCAATGCGGAACCTTAAAACGAGACCGGCAGCGCCCCGCCAGCCGGTCCGCCGCGCCCGATCACTCATTCCGTTTCAAGTCCAATCACGCTGACCCGCGTTCACCGCTCTACCGAAGGAGACCTCGATGGCCGCCAACGCCGAATTCCACTGGGCCGACCCGCTGCTGCTCGATCAGCAACTGACCGCCGACGAGCGCATGGTGCGCGACGCCGCCGCGGCCTACTGCCAGGACAAGCTGATGCCGCGCGTGCTGGAGTCGTTCCGGCATGAAAAGACCGACGCGACCATCTTCCGCGAGATGGGCGAACTCGGCCTGCTCGGCCCGACCATTCCCGAACAGTACGGCGGCCCGGGACTGAACTACGTCAGCTATGGCCTGATCGCGCGCGAGGTCGAGCGTGTCGATTCGGGCTATCGCTCGATGATGAGCGTGCAGTCGTCGCTGGTGATGGTGCCGATCTACGAATTCGGCAGCGAGGCGCAGAAGCAGAAGTACCTGCCCAAGCTGGCCACCGGCGAATGGATCGGCTGCTTCGGCCTGACCGAGCCGAACCACGGCTCCGACCCCGGCTCGATGGTGACGCGCGCGAAGAAGGTCGACGGCGGCTACGAGCTGAGCGGCGCCAAGATGTGGATCACCAACTCGCCGATCGCCGACGTGTTCGTGGTGTGGGCGAAGCTCGCCGACGATCCGCAGAACGGCGGCAAGGAAACCATCCGCGGCTTCATCCTGGAAAAGGGCTGGAAGGGCCTGAGCGCGCCGGCGATCCACGGCAAGGTCGGCCTGCGCACCTCGATCACCGGCGAGATCGTCATGGACCAGGTGTTCGTTCCGGAAGAGAACCTGATGCCGGGCGTCAGCGGCCTGAAGGGTCCGTTCACCTGCCTGAACTCGGCCCGCTACGGCATCGCCTGGGGCGCGCTGGGCGCCGCCGAATTCTGCTGGCATACCGCGCGCCAGTACACGCTGGACCGCAAGCAGTTCGGCCGCCCGCTGGCCGCGACCCAGCTGGTGCAGAAGAAGCTGGCCGACATGCAGACCGAGATCACGCTGGGCCTGCAGGGCTGCCTGCGCCTGGGCCGGATGAAGGACGAGGGCACCGCGGCGGTCGAGATCACCTCGATCATGAAGCGCAATTCGTGCGGCAAGTCGCTCGACATCGCCCGCGTGGCGCGCGACATGCTGGGCGGCAACGGCATCTCGGACGAGTTCGGCGTGATCCGCCATGTGGTCAACCTCGAGGTGGTCAACACCTACGAGGGCACGCATGACATCCACGCGCTGATCCTTGGCCGCGCGCAGACCGGCATCCAGGCCTTCTTCTGAACGGCTCCGGAATGACCCCGGCCGAGCCAGTGCGCACGGCCCAATAAAAAGGCCCGGCTGTCGCCGGGCCAAAGCACACTACCAAGGAGACGACGGGCGAACCCGTCGGTACGACACCGTTGGCGCCGCGCCGGCCCCGCTTGCATCGCGCGGGGCGGGGCGGCGTTTCTCGTTTCTGGTTCTCGCTTCTGTTTATCGCTGCGGTTTCCCGCTGCGTTTATCGTTGCGGTTTCTCGCCGCGATTCTTGCGCTGTTTCTCGTGCAGCCGATGGCTTACTGCTGCTTGTCCGGCTGCGGCGTCATCCGCAGGTACGGGCGCAGCGCCTTGTAGCCCTTCGGGAACTTCTGCTTGATCACCTCTTCGTCCTTCAACGACGGCACGATCACCACGTCCTCGCCCTGCTGCCAGTTGCCCGGCGTCGCCACGCTGTGCTTGTCGGTCAGCTGCAGCGAATCGATGACGCGCAGGATCTCGTTGAAGTTGCGGCCGGTGCTGGCCGGATAGGTAATGATCAGCCGCACCTTCTTGTTCGGATCGATCACGAACAGCGAGCGCACCGTCAGCGTCTCGTTGGCGTTCGGATGAATCATGTCGTAGAGCTCGGACACCTTGCGGTCGGCGTCGGCCAGGATCGGGAAATTGACCTGGCAGCCCTGGGTGTCGTTGATGTCCTCGATCCAGCGCTGATGGGACTCGACCGGGTCGACCGACAGCGCGATCGCCTTGACGTTGCGCCTGGCGAACTCGTCCTTGAGCTTGGCCGTCAGTCCCAGTTCGGTCGTGCAGACCGGGGTGAAGTCCGCCGGATGGGAGAACAGCACGCCCCAGCTGTTGCCCAGCCATTCATGAAAGCGGATGCGGCCTTCGCTGGAATCCTGTTCGAAGTCCGGCGCAATGTCGCCTAGCCTGAGTGCCATGGTTGCCTCCTTGCCTGTCGGTCGTCAGTGGTCTGTCGGATGTTGCTTGCCTCCGGGCCGCCAGCGCCCGGACTCAGACCAGTCTATTCCGATTGCGGTGAGACACAAACAAATATAAAGTCACTACAACATCACGCGAAGTCATTTGCCGAATCGATGGTCGAAGGCTTTGGCGTGACGCCGAAACCCGCCGCCACCTCGCGATCCGGGGACGCGCCGGACGGGCGCGCGACGCCCGACGGCGTGCCGGCCGATAAAAACCGCTCAGGTTTGCATCGCGCTGCGCCGATGTCCTACATGACTTGTAGGACTCGCTGTCTTGAAACCATTGCAGACCGCCGCATATCCTAGGAAATGCTTGGACCGCAGCAAGGCGAAGACACCCTACGAGAGCGAGGAAGGCCAACATGCAACTATCCGAAACAACCGCCCGCAACCAGGAGAAACTGATGAGCGATGTCAAAACCGTCCTGTCCGATGCCGAGGAACTGCTCAAGCAAGCCGCCTCGACCACCGGCGAGAAGGCCGCCGAACTGCGCGAGCGTGGCATGGGCCTGCTGAAGCAAGCCAAGGAAAAAGCGCAGGATCTGCAGGACGCCGTCGTCACCAAGAGCAAGGCCGCGGCCCGCGCCACCGACGACTACGTACACGACCATCCTTGGCGCGCGGTCGGCATCGCCGCCGGCGCCGGTCTGCTGATCGGCCTGTTGCTGAACCGCAAGTAAAGCCAGCCGGTCGGACCGCTGGACCCGCAACCCGCGGGTTCCCGCGCCCGACCGCGACTTGCCGGCCTGCGCGCCGGCGCCCTTCCGGAGCACCCCGTTCGCGGGCGCTCCCGGCGCGCCGATCGCGCAGGCCCCCTCCTGCCGGGTGCCGCAACGCGGCGCATGACGACACTCCAATCAGCGGAACCGCATGACCGACGACACCTCCTCACCCAAGTTACTGGACTCGCTGCGCACGCTGGGCAGCTCGGTGGCGGCGATGGCGCAGACCCGGCTGGAACTGGCCAGCGTCGAACTCTCCGAGGAAAAATCACGGCTGTTGCGCATGGCGCTGCTGGCGCTGGTCGGCCTGGTGTTCTTCGGCCTCGCCCTGTTCGCGCTGACCGGCCTGGTCGTGCTGCTGTTCTGGGACAACTACCGGGTGCAGGCGCTGGGCGTGGTGATCGTGGTCTATCTGCTGCTCGGCGGCGGCTGCCTGCTCGCCGCGCGCAATATCGTTCGCCATTCCCCGCCGATGTTCGAAGCCACGCTGGCCGAAATCGACAAGGACCGGGAGAGCCTGCGCCAATGACCCCGACCCCCGCTCCGACTCCGATTCCGTCCCCTGCCCCGGCCCCGACCGCGGGCGCTGCGCCGGTCCCGACGCCAACACCATCCGCGGGATCGTCCGCCGACGCCTACGCCG
>NZ_JCBAJO010000303.1:0-4634 GCF_059772245.1 Cupriavidus sp. R6-3 | reverse complement strand
CCACGTCTGGGACGACGATCTGCGCGAGCTGAACAACCCGCTGCCGCGCTGGTGGATGTGGATGTTCCTGCTGAGCTGCGTGTTCGCGCTCGGCTATCTGGTGCTGTATCCGGGCCTGGGCGCGTACGGCGGCATGCTGGGCTTCACCAGCCAGGGCGAGCTGGCGGCGCAGCGGCAGGCCGCGCTGCGTGGCCAGCAGGCGGTGTACGGCAAGTACATGGACCTGAAGATCGAACAGGTGGCCGCCGATCCCGAGGCGCGCGAGATCGGCCAGCGGCTGTTCCTGAACTACTGCGCGCAGTGCCATGGGTCGGACGCGCGCGGCAGCCGCGGCTTTCCCGACCTGACCGACCGCGACTGGCTCCATGGCGGCGACCCCGCCACCATCATGCAGAGCATCGCCAAGGGCCGGCATGGCGTGATGCCGTCGTTCGCCGCCGTCATCGACGAGAAGGCCGCGGGCGATGTCGCGCAATACGTGCGCTCGCTGTCGGGGCTCGCCTTCAACCCGATCCGCGCGGCTCGCGGCGAGCCGGTCTTCAAGACGACCTGCGTCGCCTGCCACGGCGGCACGGGCAAGGGCAACCAGGCGCTGGGCGCGCCCAACCTGACCGACAAGATCTGGCTGCACGGCAGCGCCGAGGCCAATATCGTCAAGGCGATCCTGCAGGGCCACGACAACCGGATGCCCGCGCACGAGGACATCCTGAGCCCCGAGCGCATCCGCATGCTGACCGCCTATGTGTGGGGCTTGTCCGCCGACACCGGCACGATGCCGGCCGCGGGGCGGTGATGGACATCGCTTGCGGCAACGGGTCAGCCATGCGGCCACTGCGAGGACAGCCATGAACGCCCCCGGCATCGATTCGACCGAGGCCTCGCTGTACGAGGTCCGGCGCAAGATCTATCCGCGCGCCGTCACCGGCGCGTTCGCCAGCTGGCGCGTCGCGATGGTGCTGGCCACGCAGCTGGTGTTCTACGGCACGCCGTGGCTGCAATGGAACGGCCGCCAGGCGGTGCTGTTCGATCTGGGCGCGCGCAAGTTCTATCTGTTCGGCCTGGTGCTGTGGCCGCAGGACGTGATCTACCTGGCCGTGCTGCTGGTGATCTCGGCGCTGTCGCTGTTCCTGTTCACCGCGATCGCCGGACGGCTGTTCTGCGGCTATGCCTGTCCGCAGACCGTCTATACCGAGATCTTCCTGTGGATCGAGCGCCAGGTCGAGGGCGACCGCATCGCGCGCATCCGGCTCGACGGCGAGCGCTGGACCGCGCGCAAGCTGCGCGTCAAGGCCACCAAGCATCTGCTGTGGATCGCGATCGCGCTGTGGACCGGCTTCACCTTCGTCGGCTACTTCTCGCCGATCGATGCGCTGGGCAGGGCGGTGCTGACTCTGTCGACCGGGCCGTGGGAGACGTTCTGGATCGGCTTCTACGCGTTCGCCACCTGGGGCAATGCCGGCTTCATGCGCGAGCAGGTCTGCAAGTACATGTGCCCCTATGCGCGGTTCCAGAGCGTGATGGTCGATAAGGACACCTATGTGGTGACCTATGACGCGCAGCGCGGCGAGCCGCGCGGCTCGCGCTCGCGCAAGGCCGACCCGCGCGCGCTGGGCATCGGCGACTGCGTGGACTGCAGCATCTGCGTGCAGGTCTGCCCGACCGGCATCGACATCCGCGACGGGCTCCAGTACGAGTGCATCGGCTGCGGCGCGTGCATCGATGCCTGCAATCAGGTCATGGACAAGATGCGCTATCCGCGCGGGCTGATCCGCTATACGTCCGAGAACGCGATGCGGCGCGCGTTGTCGGCGGCCAACGCGCGCCGCCGCGTGATCCGCCCGCGCATCGTGCTGTATGCGGTGCTGTGGCTGGCGCTGGTCGGCGGCTTCGTCTGGTCGGTGGCGGTGCGCACGCCGCTGAAGGTGGACATCATCCGCGACCGCCAGGCGCTGGCGCGCGAAGTGGAAGGGCGCTGGATCGAAAACGTCTACCGGCTGCAGCTGATCAACACCACCGAAGGCGAGATGGACATCGCCATCGCGGCGGAAAGTCCGGGATTGCCGGGACTGTCGGTCGAGTACGAGCGCGGCGCCGGCCATCTGGCACCAACCTCCAACCGGCTGCTGCCGCTGCGGCTGCGCGTGCCGCTGGAGCAGGCGGCGTCGGGCACCCATGTGGTCGACATCGTGGTCAGCGGCGCGCGGGCCGAAGCCGGCGCGGGCACGGGTACGGGCACGGACACCAGTGGCGTGCAGGTGCGGCAGTCCACCCGTTTCATCATTCCCGACCAACCTTGACGAGGCATCGACATGTCCCAATGCAAACCGTGGTGGAAGGAACCGTGGCCGTGGCTGCTGATCAGCGGCCCGGCGCTGGCGATGATGGGCTGCGCGGTGACGATCTGGGTCGCGATGCAGCACGCGGATCGGCCCATCGTCGACGGCGTGGTGCGTCAGGGGCTGGTGATCCGGCAGGCGGCGACGCCGGCGGGGGCGGTGACGCCGGCAGCTGCGATGGCGGCTGCAATGGCGCCTGCAACCGCGGCTGCAACGGCGGCCGCAACGGAGGCCGCATCGGAGGCTGCAACGGAGGCTGCAACGGCGGCCGCAACGGAGGCTGCAACGGAGGCCGCAACGACGGCCGCAGCGGCGGTCGCCACGCGGCACGCGCGCGACGCAGTGACTTCCCACGCGGTGGCGCGGCCATGAAGGCGCGCTGGCTGATGTGGGTGCTGTGGCCCGCCTTCGTCGGCGCGGCCGTGGCCTTCGTGCTGGTGTTCTCGCTGATCGATCCGCGCGAGCTGCGGGTCTTCGGACGGCCGCTCGAGCTGTCGCACGGCGCGGTCTATACGATCGGCTTCGCCGTCGCGTGGGCGGTGTGCGCGCTGTCCAGCGCGCTGACGCTCTGCATGCTGCCGGCGTCGATCCTGGCGCCGATGTCGTCGCCGATGTCGGCGGCCGACGAACTGGAGTAGGGCGATGGCGAAGCCGGCGATGCGAGCGAAGCGCGCAATGGGGGCAAAGCCGGCAACGGGGGCGAAGCCGGCAACGGGGGCGAAGCTGGCAACGGGGGCAAAGCTGGCAACGGAGGCAAAGCTGGCAATGGGGGCAAAGCGGGCAATGTGGGCGATGTGGGCAATGTGGCCAATGTGGGCGATGGCGGCCGCCAGCGCCATCGCCGCGCGGGCTTCAGCAGGCCGTCTTTCCCAGCAGCTGGCGGATGCCGTCCATGTCGACCAGCTTGACGTGGCGCTGGCGGATCTGGATCAGCCCGGCTTCGGCGAAGCGCGAGAACAGGCGGCTGACGGTCTCGAGCTTCAGGCCCAGATAGCTGCCGATTTCTTCGCGGCTCATGCGCAGCACGAACTCGGACGGCGAATAGCCGCGTGCCGACAGGCGCTCGGACAGGCTGATCAGAAAGCCCGCCAGCCGCTCCTCGGCGCGCATCGAGCCCAGCGTGATCAGCATCATCTGGTCCTGCGTGATCTCCCGGCTCATCAGCCGCATGAACTGGTGCTGCAGCGACGGCAACGAGGCCGACAGCGTCTGGATCTCGTTGTAGCGCACTACGCAGACCTCGGTGTCTTCGAGCGCGGTCGCGTCCGACGCATGCCGCATCTCGGTCAGCCCATCGAAGCCGACCACTTCGCCCGGCAGATGAAAGCCCGTGATCTGCGCGCGGCCGTCTTCCATCGTCACGTGGGTCTTCAGCGTGCCGAAGCGGATCGCATAGACCGCGTCGAGGGGATCGCCGAGGCGATAGAGCGATTCGCCCTTGCGCACGCGCACGCGTTCCTGCACCAGCGTGTCCATCTTTTCGACGTCCTGCGCCGACATGCCGATCGGCAGGCACAGCTGCCCCAGCGAGCAGGTGGAGCAGCGGGTCGATTGGTCGTTGAGGGGGATGGCGTTCAGCAATTGGAATCCGCGCGAAAGGAGGGAGTTGCCATCGGCATCGCGATGGGCGTCAAGCGTGCGGGCATTCTACCGTGCTGCTCCCCGTCGAGGGGAGCGTGAGATGGCAATCGGCGTACTGGCAAGCGTGTTTCTGCTGGCGCTGTTGGGCGGTGTCCACTGTGCGGCGATGTGCGGCGGCATCGCGCTGGTGCTCGAAGGCGATGACGCGCGGCGGGCCGCGCCGGTGTCGTTGTACCGCAGCCGCGCGGCGTGGGTCCGCGAACTGCTGGTGCTGCATGCCGGGCGCCTGAGTGCGTACGCAATGCTCGGCGCCTTGCTCGGCGCGGTGGGCGCGACCGCGTGGAAGACGCAGTATCTGCCCGTGCAGCGCGCGCTGTTCGCGGTCGGCAGCGCCAGCCTGCTGCTTGCCGGACTATGGACGCTGGGCGGCGCGCAACTGGTGGGGAAGGCGCCGGGTGTGAACGCCGTGGCGCGGCGTCTGGCGGCAGCCTGGGCGCGTTGGGGCGGAAGGACCATCGCGCGGCAGGACGCGGGGCCGGTTCCGCACGGCACCAGCCGGCGTCTGCTGCGCCGCTATGCCGCCGGACTTGCGTGGGGACTGGTTCCCTGCGGCATGGTCTACGCCGCGCTCGCGCTGGCCTTGCTGGCCGGCAGCGCGGCGTCGGGCGCGCTGGTGATGCTGGCCTTCGGTCTCGGTACGCTGCCCAATCTGCTGAT
>NZ_JCBAJO010000302.1:0-4659 GCF_059772245.1 Cupriavidus sp. R6-3 | reverse complement strand
CCATTGCAGCGCCGTCGGGGCGAGCCCGGCCAGCGGCAGCAGGCCGATGCCGAGCACGGCGAGCGCGACCAGCGCTTCGAGCAGCAGGTAGCCGCGGTGGCAGCGCCGGCGGTCAGTCAAACAAGGGCAAGAAGGGGGGCGGCAATTGGGGCGCCATGGAAGGGCGCCGACAGCTGCGGTGCCGGAAGGCGCCGAAGCGGTCGATAGCCGGGAAACGGCGGACAACGCCGAAGCCGTCGATAACTCGGAATCGGCGGACAACGCCGAAGCCGTCGAACACGCCGAAGCGCTCGATAACGCGGAAGCCGCCGACAACGCTGAAGCGGTCGGCAACGCCGAAGTCGCCGAAGGGATCGCAACCATCGCTCTGGTCCTGTGCGTGACAAGCGGGGACCAGATTAATCGTCAGCGAGCGGGGATAAGGTTTCGAACCGTGGAGGATTCGACAAGGATTGCAACAGCGGCAATGGCAACAACTGCGGCAACCAGCGGCGTCGGCAACAAGCATCGACAAACGGCGACTAACCGCAACACCCTCACGCCGCCGCGAAGCAACGCCTCAGCGCTTGCCGTTGGTCGAGCTGACTTCGGCCAGCACGTCGGAGAACTCCGACACGTCCTCGAAGCTGCGGTACACCGAAGCGAAACGGATATAGGCGATCTTGTCGAGCTTGCGCAGCTCGCGCATCACCAGTTCGCCGACCTGGCTGCTCGGGATTTCCTTCTGTCCCAGCGCCAGCAGCTTTTCCTCGATGCGCGCGATCGCCTCGTCGATGGCCTCTGCCGAGACCGGCCGCTTGCGCAGGGCCAGCCGCATCGAATCCTTCAGCTTGCTGCGTGCGTAATCGACGCGGCTGCCGTTCTTCTTGACGATGGCGGGGAAGAACAGCTCGATCCGCTCATAGGTGGTGAAGCGCCGATCGCAGGCCTCGCAACGGCGGCGCCGGCGCACGGTATCGCCTTCCTCGGACATGCGGGTGTCGAGCACCTGGGTATTGGAGTGACCGCAGAAGGGACATTTCATCGGACCACCTGGAGGCGGAGGTTGAGCGGCCGCGCGCCGCCCGCCGAAGCGGCCGCGCGCGGCGACGGCCGATCAGCCGTAGACCGGGAAGCGCTTGGTCAGCGCCGCAACCTGCTCGCGCACGCGCGCGATGTTGTCGGCATCGTGCGGGTTGTCGAGCACGTCGGCGATCAGGTTGGCGACCTGGCGGGCTTCCTCTTCCTTGAAGCCGCGCGTGGTCATCGCCGGCGAACCCAGGCGGATGCCCGAGGTGACGAACGGCTTTTCCGGATCGTTGGGGATCGCGTTCTTGTTGACCGTGATATGCGCGTCGCCCAGGATCTTCTCGGCTTCCTTGCCGGTGATCTGCTTGGCGCGCAGGTCGACCAGCATCACGTGGCTCTCGGTGCGGCCCGAGACGATGCGCAGGCCGCGCGCGATCAGCGTCTCGGCCAGCGCCTGGGCGTTCCTGACGACCTGCTGCTGATAGGCCTTGAACTCCGGCGACAGCGCTTCCTTGAACGCGACCGCCTTGCCGGCGATCACGTGCATCAGCGGGCCGCCCTGGATGCCGGGGAAGATCGCCGAGTTGATGGCCTTCTCATGCTCGGCCTTCATCAGGATCACGCCGCCGCGCGGGCCGCGCAGGCTCTTGTGCGTGGTGGTGGTGACGAAGTCCGCGTGCGGCACCGGGTTCGGGTAGACGCCCGCGGCGATCAGGCCGGCGTAGTGCGCCATGTCGACCATGAAATAGGCGCCGACCGACTTGGCTACGGCGGCGATGCGCTCGAAGTCGATGCGCAGCGAGAAGGCCGACGCGCCGGCGATGATCAGCTTCGGCTTCTTCTCCTGGGCCAGCTTTTCCAGCGCGCCGTAGTCGATGTCCTCGTCGGCGTTCAGGCCGTAGCTGACCACGTTGAACCACTTGCCGCTCATGTTCAGCGCCATGCCGTGGGTCAGGTGGCCGCCTTCGGCCAGGCTCATGCCCATGATGGTGTCGCCCGGCTTGAGCACGGCGAAGAACACGCCCTGGTTGGCCTGCGAGCCCGAGTTGGGCTGCACGTTGGCGGCCTCGGCGCCGAACAGCTGCTTGACTCGGTCGATCGCGAGCTGCTCGACGACGTCGACGTATTCGCAGCCGCCGTAGTAGCGCTTGCCGGGATAGCCCTCGGCGTACTTGTTGGTCAGCTGCGAGCCCTGCGCGGCCATCACGGCCGGCGAGGTGTAGTTCTCGGAGGCGATCAGCTCGATATGGTCTTCCTGGCGCTGATTTTCCTGCTGGATGGCGGACCAGAGTTCGGGATCGATCTGGTCGATCGTGTAGCGGCTGCGTTCGAACATGGCGAAAACTCGTCTGTAGAAGGATCGGTGAAAACCGTGCAATGACGGCGGATTGACCGAAGGATACGGGAACGGAACGACGGTAGGGCGCGCGGGGAAGACGCATGCGAACCGCGTCGCCGGCCTGGGCGGGGGCCCGGGACTGGCGGCGCAGGGCGCACCCTGCTTCCCATTCGCTGGCCCAGGCGAGCGGCAGGCGCGGCGGCTATCGCAAGGGGCCGGGGCCGGGCGTTGCGCCCTGGCTTCGGACCGCTTCCGGTGGCTTGGCGCCAGAGATCTTGCGCTTCCTCGTGGTAGTACCCACTGACTTCGCCAGTCGCGCAAGGTGGAATGGTTGGCCGGAGTTTACGCGAGGCCCCGGCTCGCCGCAAGCCGGCCAGGCCGCCTGGGACAGGGCTTGGGACGTGCTTGGGGACGGGCCTGGCGGGCGGGAAGGGACCCGCCCGTCTGTAGGACGGCCCGGCGTTGCGTTGTCGGACGCCGTGTGACACCGAAGCCGCGCCCGCGTCCGTTACAATCGCGGCCATGACGAATTTCGTATGGCCGCTGCGCGTCTACTGGGAAGACACCGACGCCGGCGGGGTGGTGTTCTACGCCAACTACCTCAAGTTTTTCGAACGTGCGCGCACCGAATGGCTGCGCTCGCTCGGTATCGAGCAGCAGGCCCTCGCCGACGAATCGGGCGTGGTCTTTGTCGTGCGCAGCACGGCGGTGGAATACAATGCGCCCGCCCGGCTGGACGACCTGCTGGAGATCCGCACCCGTATTGAACGGGTCGGGCCGGCCTCGGTCCAATTCGCCCAGGAAGCGTGGCGCGGGCCGCTGATGCTGGCCGCGGGCACGATCCGGGTGGGATGCGTGGACCGCGACAGCTTCCGCCCGGCGCCGATTCCCGCATCCGTCCTCGCAACCATCAAGACCGCTCGATGAATCCCGTGACCGTCACGCAAGACATGTCGATCCTTACGCTGGTGATGCACGCCAGCTTCCTGGCGCAGGCCGTGATGGCCTTGCTGGTCGTCATGTCCTTGTTCTCCTGGACCTATATTTTCCGCAAGCACATGGCGCTGCGCGCCGCGCGCACCCAGACCGAGGGCTTCGAGCGCGATTTCTGGGCGGGCGGCGACCTGCAGGCGCTGTATCACAGCGCGGCCAACAACCGGCACAGCACCGGCGCGCTCGAGCGGATCTTCGAGTCCGGCATGGGCGAATACCTGAAGGCGCGCGAGCGCAGCAACGACGCCGGCGCGCTGCTCGACGCGGCCCGCCGCGCGATGCGCGCCGCCTACCAGCGCGAGATGGACGTGCTCGAGTCCCACCTGCCGTTCCTCGCCTCGGTCGGCTCGGTCAGCCCCTACATCGGCCTGTTCGGCACGGTCTGGGGCATCATGAACGCGTTCCGCGGCCTGTCCAACGTCCAGCAGGCGACGCTGGCCTCGGTCGCGCCCGGCATCGCCGAAGCGCTGGTGGCCACCGCGATCGGCCTGTTCGCGGCGATTCCGGCCGTGATCGCGTACAACCGCTACGCGACCGAGATCGACCGGCTGGCGATCCGCTTCGAGAGCTTCATGGAAGAATTCCTCAACATCCTGCAGCGGCAGACCCGCTGAAGGCCAGGCCAAGGAGAAGCGCAGCATGGCAGCCATTCAGCGCCGCGGCGGCTCGCGCCGCCGGGCCAGCGCCGACATCAACGTCGTGCCGTATATCGACGTGATGCTGGTTCTGCTCGTCATCTTCATGGTGGCGGCGCCGATCGTCAGCCCCGCCGTGGTGGACCTGCCGACCGTGGCCGACGCCACGCCGCAGCAGAAGACCCCGCCGATCGTCGTCACCGTGCACGAGGACGGCACGCTGACCGCGCGCGGCAAGAGCCCGGAGGGCGCCTCGTTCGAGCGCAAGCTCGACACCAAGGGCCTGCTGGACTTCGTGCACCAGCGCCAGAACGAGAACCCGGACCAGCCGGTGGTGATCGCCGCCGCCCGTGCGGTGAAGTACGAGGCGGTGCTCGACGTGATGTCCGAACTGAAGGCCGATGGCGTCAAGCGCGTCGGCCTGATGGTCAAGTCCAAGTAATCGCTGGATGACGACCGGATGTCGCCCGGAACCTTGCCGTTAGCCTTTCCCATGAAGACCGCCGACTCCTATCCGTATCAGCCGGTCAAGGAACGCGGCACGCTGCGCTCCTTCCTGCTGGCGCTCTTCATGCATCTGCTGCTGGCCATCGTGCTGTACTACGGTGTCAACTGGCAGATCAGCACCCCCGCCGGCGTCGAAGCCGAGCTGTGGGAGGAAGTCCCCGATACCCCGGCCCCGGA
>NZ_JCBAJO010000301.1:0-4662 GCF_059772245.1 Cupriavidus sp. R6-3 | reverse complement strand
TCGAGAACGTCGCGCCGGCCTGCGACAACGGCCGCTTCGCGGTGCGCCGCGTAACCGGCGAGCGGGTGGAAGTCAGCGCCGATATCTGGATGGACGGCCACGACAAGCTCGCCGCCGTGGTGCTGTGGCGCGGTCCCGGCGAGGAAAGCTGGCACGAGGCGCCGATGGTGCCGACCGTCAACGACCGCTGGGTCGGCAGCTTCGCGCTGACCGCGCTGGGCCGGCACGAATTCACCGTGGAGGCGTGGCACGATGCCTTCGCCACCTGGTGCGACGAGGTCACCAAGAAGAAGCAGGCCGGCGTCGACGTGACGCTGGAAATCGAGGAAGGCGCGCGCCTGGTCGCCAATACGCTGCGGCACGGGCGGACCGGCGAGCGCGAGGCATCGCGCGCGCTGCGAGAGGTGGTAGCCGAGCTCGAGGCCGCGGCGAAGGACGACCTGCGCCGGCTCGAGATCCTGCTGTCGCCGCACACCCGCACGCTGATGCAGGCGGCCGATCCGCGCCACTTCTCCACGCGCCACCCCGTCGCGATGCCGGTCGAGGCCGACCGGCTGGCGGCGCGCTTTGCCAGCTGGTACGAACTGTTTCCGCGCTCGCAGAGCGGCGACGCCGAGCGCCACGGCACCTTCGACGACGTGATCGAACGGCTGCCGGCGATCCGCGCGATGGGCTTCGACGTGCTGTATTTCCCGCCGATCCATCCGATCGGCCGTGCCAACCGCAAGGGCCGCAACAACAGCCTGCGCGCCGCGCCCGACGATCCGGGCAGCCCGTATGCGATCGGCTCGGCCGAGGGCGGCCACGACGCGATCCACCCGCAGCTGGGCACCATCGAGGATTTCCGCCGGCTGCGCGCGGCCAGCGCCGCGGCGGGGCTGGAGCTGGCGCTCGATTTCGCGATCCAGTGTTCGCCCGACCATCCCTGGCTGCGCGAGCATCCCGAATGGTTCGCGCACCGGCCCGACGGCTCGCTGCGCTATGCGGAAAATCCGCCGAAGAAGTACGAGGACATCGTCAACGTCGACTTCTACGCCAAGGGCGGCGCCGCGCCCGCGCTGTGGATCGCGCTGCGCGACGTCGTGATGTTCTGGGTCAACGAGGGCGTGCGCATCTTCCGCGTCGACAACCCGCACACCAAGCCGCTGCCGTTCTGGGAATGGATGATCGCCAACGTGCGCGAGCGCCATCCCGACACCATCTTCCTGGCCGAGGCCTTCACGCGGCCCAAGATGATGGCGCGGCTCGCCAAGCTGGGCTTCAGCCAGTCGTACACCTACTTCACCTGGCGCAACCACAAGCACGAGCTGATCGAGTACATGACGGAGCTGACGCGCACGCCGCTGCGCGAATACTTCCGCCCGCATTTCTTCGTCAACACGCCGGACATCAACCCCTACTTCCTGCACGACTCGGGACGGCCGGGCTTCCTGATCCGCGCCGCGCTGGCGACGCTGCTGTCCGGGCTCTGGGGCATGTACAACGGCTTCGAGCTGTGCGAGGGCACGCCACTGGTGGTCAACGGCGTGACCAAGGAGGAGTATCTCGATTCGGAGAAGTACCAGCTGCGCGCCTGGGACTGGAACCGGCCCGGCAATATCGTTGCCGAGATCACGCGGCTGAACCAGATCCGCGCCAGCCATCCGGCGCTGCAGAACCACCTGGGCCTGCGCTTCCTGCATGCGAGCGACGATGCGGTGCTGTACTTCGCGCGCTACGTCCCCACTTCGCACGATGCGGACGCGGCCTTCGGCGACGACGTGCTGCTGGTGGCGATCAACCTGGACCCGCGCACGGTGCGCGAGGCCGATATCGAACTGCCGCTGTGGGAATGGGGCCTGCCCGATCACGGCGCGCTGGCCGCCGAGGATCTGATGCACGGCCACCGCTTCCAGTGGCAGGGCAAGCATCAGCGCATCCGGCTCGATCCGCACGCGCTGCCGTTCGCCCTGTGGCACGTCAAGCCACGACGCGAGGAGTCTGCATGAAGCGCCTCTCCGAGCGCGGCAGCACCGCGCTGCTCAACGCCGATCCGCTCTGGTACAAGGACGCGGTCATCTACCAGTTGCACCTCAAATCGTTCTACGACGCCAATGGCGACGGCGTCGGCGACTTCGCCGGGCTGCTGGCCAAGCTCGACTATCTGGTCAGCCTCGGCGTCGACACGATCTGGCTGCTGCCCTTCTATCCCTCGCCGCGACGCGACGACGGCTACGACATCGCGGACTACCGCAACGTCCATCCGGAATACGGCACGCTGGCCGAAGTGCGCCGTTTCATCGCCGCCGCGCATGCGCGGGGGCTGCGCGTGATCACCGAGCTGGTGATCAACCACACCTCCGACCAGCACCCGTGGTTCCAGCGCGCACGCCACGCCAAGCCGGGCTCGGCCGCGCGCAACTACTACGTCTGGTCCGACACCGACCAGGCCTACAGCGGCACGCGCATCATCTTCTGCGATACCGAGAAGTCGAACTGGAGCTGGGACCCGGTGGCCGGGGCGTACTTCTGGCACCGCTTCTATTCGCACCAGCCGGACCTGAACTTCGACAATCCGCTGGTGCTGCGCGACGTGCTGTCGGTGATGCGGTTCTGGCTCGACATGGGCATCGACGGGCTGCGGCTCGACGCCGTGCCGTATCTGGTCGAGCGCGAGGGCACCAGCAACGAGAACCTGCCCGAGACCCATGCGGTGATCCGCCAGATCCGCAAGCATCTGGACGACCACTACCAGGGGCGGTTGCTGCTGGCCGAGGCCAATATGTGGCCCGAGGACGCGCAGCAGTACTTCGGCGGCACGCCCGCCACCGGCGAGCGACCCGCGCACGGCGACGAATGCCACATGGCGTTCCACTTCCCGCTGATGCCGCGCATGTACATGGCGATCGCACGGGAAGACCGCTTCCCGATCACCGACATCATCCGCCAGACGCCGGAAATTCCGCCGAACTGCCAGTGGGCGATCTTCCTGCGCAACCATGACGAGCTGACGCTGGAGATGGTGACCAGCAGCGAGCGCGACTATCTGTGGGAGGTCTATGCCTCGGACCGCCGCGCCCGCATCAACCTGGGCATCCGCCGCCGGCTGGCGCCGCTGATGGAGCGCGACCGCCGCCGCATCGAGCTGATGAACAGCCTGCTGTTCTCGATGCCAGGCACGCCGGTGATCTACTACGGCGACGAGATCGGCATGGGCGACAACATCCATCTGGGCGACCGCGACGGCGTGCGCACGCCGATGCAGTGGTCGCCCGACCGCAACGGCGGCTTTTCGCATGCCGATCCGGAAAGGCTGGTGCTGCCGCCGCTGCAGGGCCCGCTGTACGGCTACGAGGCCGTCAACGTCGAGGCGCAGTCGCGCGATACCCATTCGCTGCTGAACTGGATGCGCCGCATGCTGGCGCTGCGGCGCCAGCACCGCGCCTTCGGCCGCGGCAGCTTCCGCTTCCTGTTCCCCGGCAACCGGAAAATCCTCGCCTATCTGCGCGAATACGAGGGTGAGCACATTCTTTGCGTGGCCAATCTGTCGCGCGCGCCGCAGGCGGTCGAACTGGACCTGTCCGAGTTCGAGGGCCGGGTGCCGGTCGAGATGCTCGGCGCGACCCCGTTCCCGGCAATCGGCCAGTTGACCTATCTGCTGACGCTGCCGCCCTATGGCTTCTACTGGTTCGTGCTATCCACCGAGGCGCAGCCGCCGTCCTGGCACGTCGACGCTCCGCAGCAGATGCCCGAGCTGATCACGCTGATCATGCAAAACACCGCGCAAGCCGACCTGACCGAAGCGTCGCGTCGCATCCTGTCCAACGAGGTGCTGCCGGACTACATCGCGCGGCGCCGCTGGTTCGGCGCCAAGAGCGAGAAGATCCAGGGCGTCACGATCGCCTACGCGGTGCCGTTCGGCGCCGCCGCGCCCGGCGAGGCGATGTATCTGTCCGAGGTCGAGGTCGCACTGCAGGGACGAAGCGAGTGCTATCAACTGCCCGTCAGCGTGCTGTGGGACCACGACGCGCCCGGCGCCAGCGTCCCCCAACTGGCGCACGGACTGGCGATGGCGCGCGTGCGCCGCGGCAGCCGCGTCGGGCTGGCCACCGACGGTTTCGTGGTCGAGCGCTTCGCGCGGGAGGTCGTCAAGGCCCTGCGCGCCGGCACCGAGATCGCCACGCCGCGCGGGCAGATCCACTTCCGCGGCGGACCGGGCCTGGCCGCGCTGGCGCTGGAGGACGATCCGATCCAGTGGATGTCCGCCGAGCAATCGAACAGCTCGCTGTCGTTCAACAACTCGGCGGTGCTCAAGCTGGTGCGGCGCGTCTCCGGCGGCATCCATCCGGAAGGCGAGATGACGCGCTACCTGACCGAACAGGGCTACGCCAATGCGGCCGCACTGCTCGGCGAAGTGGTGCGCACCGGCGCGGACGGCACTCCACACACGCTGATGCTGCTGCAGGGCTACATCCTGAACCAGGGCGACGGCTGGAACTGGACGCTCGACTACATCGGCCGCGCCATCGACGACGCGCTGCCGATGGAGAACGAGAACGGCGACGACGAGTTCACCGAGGCGATGCACGGCTTTGCCGCCATGGCGGCGACGCTGGGCCGGCGCCTGGCCGAGCTGCACGCGGTGCTGGCGCGGCCGAGCGAGGACGAGGCCTTCACGCCCGT
>NZ_JCBAJO010000300.1:0-4663 GCF_059772245.1 Cupriavidus sp. R6-3 | reverse complement strand
GGAAGAAAGCGACATACGTTCTACGAGTTGCGGCGCATGCAGGCGGCGGCATGGCCAGATAAGCGGATGACTGCTCCCTCTCCCGCTTGCGGGAGAGGGGTAAAAAACCTGCGGACTACAAGGCGCGACTCAATGCGCGACTCAATGCGCGACCGGCACCTTCTCCATGCCGCGCCGCAGCCCGGTATGGAAGAACAGGAAGTTCATCAGCGCCGCCGTGATCGCGCCCATCGCCACGCCGTTGCCGACCAGGATGCGGATGTTGGCCGGCACGCTGGCATAGATGCCCGGCACCAGGATCGGCAGCAGCCCGACCGCCAGCGCCACCGCGACGATGTACATGTTGGCGTGGTCGCGCAGGTCCACCTTGCGCAGCATGTCGATGCCCATGGTGCCGACGATGCAGAACACGATCAGCCCGGTGCCGCCGACCACGGCCTCCGGAATCGCGGCGATCAGCGACGACACCGGCGCCAGCAGCCCGAACACCACCAGGATGCCGCCCGATACCGCGGTGACGAAGCGCGAGCGCACGCCGGTCGCCCGCACGATGCCGATGTTCTCGCCGCTGGTGATGATCAGCGAGGTGCCGAACAGCCCGCCGAGCAGCGACGTCAAGGCGTCGCCGCGAATCGTGCGCGGCACGTCGCGCTGCTCGTCGATCGGCTTGCCGACCGCATCGCCGATCGCGATGGTCTGGCCGGTCGCCTCCACCATCGACACGATCGAGAACACCATCAGCGGAATCGCCGCGATCAGGTCGAACTTCGGCATGCCGAACGGCAACGCGGACGGCAGCGCCAGCACCGGCCACAGCGACAGATGCTCGCTGTGGAAGGCGCCGATTCCGACCGCCACCAGCGCCCCGCCCAGCAGCCCGAGCAGGATGGCCAGCTGCCCCAGCATGCCGGTCAGCACGCGCGAGAACAGCACGGTGAAGGCGATCGTCGCGAACGCCAGCAGCAGGTTCATCGGCGCGCCGAAGCCCGGCGTACCGGGCTGCCCGGCGATCAGCTTGCCCGAGACCTGCGCCAGATTGATCGCCACCAGCAGCAGCATGGTGCCGACCACCGCCGCGGGGAAATAGCGCAGGCAGCGCCGAAACACCGGCAGCACGAGGAAATAGAAGACGCCGGTCAGGATCACCGCGCCGGCCGCCGTCTGCACATCGGTCTGCTGCGCGATCAGGATGAACAGCACGATCGGCGCGCCGCCGGGCAGCATGATGAACGGCAGCCGGGCGCCGATGCCCTTGGGCCCGAACGATTGCAGCAAGGTGCCCAGGCCGCAGATCACGAAGGTCGCGCTGAGCAGCTGCATCGCCAGCGCGGCCGGAAAATTGAGCGCCTTGCTCATCAGGAACACGGACGCAATCGGCGATGCGGCCATTACCAGCACATGCTGCATGCCGAAGGCGAACAGCCGCCGCCATGGCAATACCTCGTCGACGGCCGCGGGAGCGGGTTGGGTCATGGGGATCTCCTCCTTGGGTGGCAGCGGCGTGTGTTGGCGAGTGGCGCGATCGGTGAGCCGCGCCGCTGCCTTCATGCCTCTATGCGTCTATGCGTCTATGCGCCCGTCTGTGCGTATTTCGCCGCTGAATGATAAAAAACCGCGTAACCAAAACGTTTTGGTTAGTCTATGCGAAGGCCCGCGGCCATGCAAGCGGGCGTTCGAAACCAGCGGTATCGGTTGTGTTGCCCTGCGCTGCGGGCCGGCGAAGGTCGTGACGGGAATGCGCGACAGAATCAGGCCGGCGAAGGTCCGGCCGCGCTCGCATTCAGTCCCAGCGTGGCATTCAGTCCCAGCGTGGACTTGAGCATCTCGTAGACCTGCCGCGTGGCCGGATTGATCACGTCCGGACGCATCCACAGGTAGTACGCGACATCGGGCAGGCGGGGCATGCCGTCGTTCTCGCCGAGCACGCGCATATCGGGCCCGAGCAGCTCGATGCTGCGCGCGGTCACGCCCAGGCCGGCCCGGATCGCGGCCTTGATGCCGATCAGGTTCGGCGCCAGATAGCCCGGCCGCCACGGCACCTGCGCCAGTTCCAGCGCCTCCAGCGCCAGCCGGCGGAACAGGCTGGGCTCGTCGGCCAGGATCAGCGGCACCGGCCGCGAGATGTCGTGCACGTAGTCGGCCGCGCAGATCCATACGGTCGGCGAGGTCCGCAGCACCACGCCTTCCAGCGCCGGATCGCTGCGCGTCGACAGCGTCAGGTCGATCTCGCCCCGGCGCAGCGACTCCATCAGGAAGGGGCTGCGCCCCACGTGGATTTCGAGCTGCAGCTTCGGCGAGCTGCGCGCGATATGCGCCAGCAGCGGGGGCAGCATGGTGTCGGCGATGTCGTGCGGCGCGCCGATCCGCAGCGCGCCTTCCAGATTGCCTTCGCGCAGCGCGCGCAGCGCCTCGTCGTTGATCGCCAGCATGTGCTTGGCGTATTCGAGCAGCTTCTGCCCATGCGGCGACAGCCGCTTGCTGCGGCCCTGCTTGTCGAACAGCGGCAGCCCGACCTGCTCCTCCAGCCGCTGCATCTGCTGGGTGACGGCGGACTGGGTCTTGTGGGTCGCGTCGGCCGCGGCCGCAAAGGTGGTGTGCTCGGCGATGGCGACCAGCGTCCGCAGCAGTTCGAGGTCGAGATGGCGCATGAACGATATATAAGAGATGCTTATATGATTGCGCAATATTCTAAGTTGTTCGGCCCAATCGCGTTCAGTACAGTGTGGCTCCAGACCGGTATCTTTCAGGAGTTTTTCGATGAGTCTCGCTCCCGCGCGCGCCGAAGCCCGCACCGCAGCCGTCCAGGGCGCCATGCAAAGCATTAAGGATATTGTTGAAAACAAGGCGCTGACGCGCGAGGCGCTGGACCGGGTGCTGGCCGTGGTCAAGGACCTGGCGTCGCACCGCGAATGGTGGAGCGAGGCCGATTTCGCGCCGCCCGAGGCCGGCGAGCGCCAGGCCCGCTATCTGATCACTGAAGACCCGGACCAGCGCTACGCGCTGTATCTGAACGTGATGCGCCCGGGCAAGCGGATTCCGCCGCATAACCACACGACCTGGGCCTGCATCGCCGCAGTTGAGGGCGAGGAACAGAACTACGTCTATCGCCGCCTCGATGACGGCTCGCAGCCCGGCATCGGCCAGCTCGAGCAGATCGATACCGTTCGCGTCGGCCCCGGCGAAGGCATCGCGCTGATGCCCGACGACATCCACTCGGTCGAGATCCAGGGCGAGCAGATCATCCGCCATCTGCACATGTACGGCCGCGCGCTGGAAACGCTGAAGGAGCGCATTGCGTTCGACCTCGAGACCGGCCGCTACCAGGTGATGTCGGTCGGCGTGCAGACGCGCCGCTGACCTCCCGCGGCCGTCCTCGATCCGCGACAGCGTATCGACGGCGGCCCACCTCCGACCCATTCCCCCTCCCCTTTGCCACGCATGGCTGTCCTCGGCCAGGGGAGCGTTTTGCCCGAATTCGGCCGCCCTGGGCGGCCCGTGAGCCGATGACCGATTCCGTGACCGATTTCAATCCCGCTTCCAGGCCCGATTCCATTCCAGCTTCCGCGACCCATGCCGTCACCGCTCGCGCCACTGATCGCGCCACCGATCGCGCCACCGATCGCGCGGCCGATTACGTCGATGCCCGGACCTTGAAGGCCTGGCTGCACGACGGCGCCGAGATCGCCCTGCTGGATGTGCGCGAGCACGGCCAGTACGGCGAATCGCATCTGTTCCTCGCCGTGCCGCTGCCCTACAGCCGCCTCGAGCTCGAGATCGGCCGCCTGGTGCCGCGCCGCGATGTGCGCGTGGTGGTCTACGACCATGACGAGAGCGTCGCCGTGCCGGCCGCCGCCGCGCTGCGCGCCGCTGGCTACACCAACGTGCACGTGCTGCACGGCGGCACCGCGGCCTGGGCCGCGGCAGGCTATGCGCTGTTCGCCGGCGTCAACGTGCCATCGAAGACCTTCGGCGAGCTGGTCGAGCACAAGCTGCATACGCCCCGCATCGGCGCCGAGCAGCTGCATGCGATGCAGGCCCGCGGCGACAAGCTGGTGGTGCTCGACGGCCGGCCGCTGTCCGAATACCGCAAGATGAATATCCCCGGCGCGATCTGCTGCCCGAACGGCGAGCTGGCCTACCGGCTGCGCGACCTGGTGCCCGACGACGACACGCCGATCGTGATCAATTGCGCGGGACGCACGCGCAGCATCATCGGCGCGCAGACGCTGATCAACCTGGGCATCCCCAATCCGGTCTACGCGCTGGAGAACGGCACGCAGGGCTGGTATCTGGCCGATTACCAGCTCGAGCACGGCAACGACCGGCACTATCCCGAGAAGACGGACACCAGCGCGCTCGAACCGATGCGCGCAGCGGCGGCGCGGCTGGCCGAGCGCCACGGCGTGGCCACCGTCGACGCCGCGACCGTGCAGGGCTGGGCCCGCGACGCCACGCGCACGCTGTTCCTGTGCGACGTGCGGACGCCGGAGGAATTCGCGCGCGGCACGCTGCCCGGCGCGCAACACACGCCCGGCGGCCAGCTGATCCAGGCCACCGATCAATACGTCGGCGTGCGCGGCGCGCGGCTGGTGCTGTTCGATGACGACGGCGTACGTGCGCCGGTGGTGGCGAGCTGGCTGCGGCAGCTGGGGCACGACGCCCA
>NZ_JCBAJO010000030.1:0-35296 GCF_059772245.1 Cupriavidus sp. R6-3 | reverse complement strand
CTGCGCGGCCAGCGCATCGCGGCCGGCCAGCAGTTCCTCAAGGGCGATCGCCTCGCCCGCCAGCAGGCGCGGGATCAAGCCAAAGTCCGTCGAGGTCAGCAGGCCGATATTGTCGGCGTTCTGCCGATAGATCCGTTCGAAGCTGCGGGCGATCACCAGCCGGATGCCGGCCAGCTTCTCGGCCGCGGGACTGTGCTCGCGCGACGAGCCCTTGCCGTAGCGGTTGCCGGCGACGGTCACGGCAAACCCGCCCTGCCGGATCGCATCGACGCCGATCGGCTGCGCGCCGCCCGCGCGAAAGCCGGTATAGGGATAGCGCCCGAGCTTGTCGTCGAAATGGGTCAGGATCGGGACCGGCGTGATCTCGTCGGTCGAGACATCGTCTCGCAGCGCGCCGGCCTGCTCCAGCGTCAGCGCCTCGCCGTGCAACTGCCGTTCGATGGTCCGCGGGCAATCGGCAAGGAACAGAATGCGGCCATCGATCTGCAGGCGGTCCATCGCGGTCTTCTCCAGTCTCATCGGTGAACGTCGGCACAGTGCCGAACATCGCCGAATCTACGCGCGGCGTCGCGTGGCGGCCAAGCGCCGATGCGGCATCGGGGTTATCTTCGGCAGAGATATCCGGGTAAACGCGCGGCCCGACCGCCGACGGGACAGCCCGGCGAAAACGGCGCGCGGCGAGCCGCCCTTGTCCCGCGCCGCGGTTTTGCGGGACACTTGCGCGGCCAAGGCAAGAGCCATCGGGCCGTTCCATGGTGATCCCATTGCGGTCCCATCGCCGTCCCATGGCGATCCCATGGCGATCCCATGGCGATCCCATGGCGATCCCGCGGCCCGCCCATGGACGCCCGATGGCCGCCCCATGATCGCCCCATGATCTCCCCATCGTCGCCCACTCCTAAGTCCGAGTCCGCATGCACCGCATCGATCCCGTCAGCATCCAGGTCTTTCTCGCCGCCGCGCGGGAAGGCTCCATCAAGCGCGCCGCCGAAACCGAGCACATCGCGCAATCGGCGCTGAGCCGGCGGATCGCCGATCTGGAGCGCAGCCTGGGCGTGACGCTGCTGGTGCGCTCGCCCACCGGCGTGGCGCTGACCGAGGCCGGCGTGCGCGCGTTGGAACTGGGCCGCAAGCTGAACGAGGACATCGCCGCCTTCGCCCGCGAGGTGCAGGACCTCGGCGACCAGGTGGCCGGCACCGTGCGGCTGTCGGCCAGTCCTTCGTCGATCGTCGGCTTCCTGCCCGAACGGCTGCACGCCTTTCGCGCCAGCCATCCGCATGTCGATATCGCGCTACACGAGCGCTCCACCAGCGACACGCTGCGCGCCTGCCTCGACGATCATGCCGACGTCGGCGTGGGCGTGGCGATCGACGGCGCGCGCGGGCTCGAATCGTGGCACTTCGCGCAGGATCCGCTGATGGTGCTGCTGCCGGCCGGTCATGCGCTGGCTGACCGCGCGGGACTGCGCTACGCCGAGGTCCTGCAGTATCCGCTGGTGATCGTGCAGCAAGGCGGCGCGCTCGATACCGAGCTGCGCGACCGGGCCGCCGAGGCGGGCCTGCCGATGCGGCAAAGCGTGGCGGTGTCGAGCTTCGAGGCGGCGTGCCGGATGGTCGAGGCAGGGCTGGGCCTGGCGGTGATTCCGCACAGCGCGACCACGGCCTACGCGGGCACGCGCGGTTTCGTGCGGGTGCCGCTCGACGAGCCGTGGCGGCAGCGTGAGCTGCGCGTCTACGCGCCGCGCAAATCGCCGCGGCTACGGGCGGTGGATGCGCTGATTGCCGCGTTGCGGGCCGAACCGCCGGCCGAACCACGAGCCTGATGATCGCCGGGCCGGAACGCAGGCCGAACCACGGGCCGAGCCGAGGGCCGAACCGCAGGCCCAACCGCCGCCGAGCCGCCGTCGGCACCGTCCGCCTCAGACTGACGCCGCGCGGACCGATATCGCGGAACGCGATACCCGGTCCGTCGCAACAGCATTTCTTGCCGGCAAGCCGACCGCTCTAGACTGGCGCGCAGAGGAACCGCCCACAGGTTCCCGCCTCGCGACAACGGAGACAGCATGCCCCCCTTCCTTCGCACAATCGGCCGCCTGCGCCGCACCTTGCCTTCCCTGCGCCACGCCCTGCTTCCCCTGCGCCGCGGCGTTCGGCTGACCTCGTCCCTGACCGCGGCCGCCACCTTCGCCGCTGCCTTCGCTGCCGCATTGGCCGCCGCTCCCGCGGCCCACGCACAATCGCCCGATGGCAAGCCGCTGCGGCTGATCGTGCCCACCCAGCCCGGCTCGCAGGCCGACGCCGTGGCGCGTGCGCTTAGCGAATCGATGGGCCGCCAGCTGGGCCACCCGATCGTCATCGAGAACATCGCCGGCGCCGGCGGCATCCCGGGCACGCAGCAGATCGTGCGCGCGCCCAAAGACGGGCTGACGCTCGGCCTGGTGTCGTCGAACCACGTGATCAATCCCGCGATCTACCGCTCGATGCCGTTCGACTCGCTGCGCGACATCACGCCGATCACGGTGATCGGCACGCTGCCGCTGGTGCTGGTGGTCAATCCCTCGGTGCCGGCCAACAACGTGCAGGAACTGATCGCGTTGCTCAAGAGCAAGCCCGACCAGCTGAACTACGGCTCATCGGGCAACGGCACCGTGCTGCATCTGGCCGCGGAACTGTTCGCCAGCGAGGCCAAGGTCCAGGTCCGCCACGTGCCCTACAAGGGCGCGGGCAACTACACCACCGATCTCCTCAGCGGTCAGGTGCAGATGGGCTTCCTGACGGTGCCTGCAGTCCTGCCGCAGTTGAAGGCCGGCAAGCTGAAGGCGATCGCGGTGTCCACGCCGAAGCGCATCCCGATGCTGCCGGAGGTGCCCTCGCTGGCCGAGTCCGGCCTGCCGCGCTACAGCTTCGACGCCTGGCTGGCGATCGTCGGCCCGGCCGGATTGGCGAAGGACAAGACGGCCGACCTGCAGGCAAGAATCAAGGCCGCGCTCGACGAGAAGCCGGTGCAACAGAACCTCGCCGCCCAGGGCCTCGTCATCATCGGCAGCACGCCGGATCAGGCGGCGCCGTTCTTCAGCAGCGAGCTGGAGAAGCACGCGCGCATCGTCAAGCAGGCGGGAGCGACGCTGAATTGAGCGGCGGCGCCATGCGTCAATGGCGTTCTGACCCGCCGTACCCACGGGCCATCCGCTGCAGATCGACCAGCCGGTCGTACTCCTCTGCGGCAAGCACACCGAGTTGCACGGCGGCGTCCCGCGGCGACACGCCGTGGGCCATCGCATGCCGGACAATGCGTGCGGCCTGATCGTAGCCGAGCACGGGGTTGAGCGCGGTCGCCGCCAGCAGCGGGCTGTCCAACTGGCGTGCCAATCGTGGCAAGTCGGGCTCCAGGCCGGGAATCACCCGTTCGGCCATCACACGTGCACTGTCCGACAACAGCCGGATCGACTGCAGCACGTTGTAGATCAGCACCGGCTTGGCCACGTTCAGTTCGAAGTTGCCCGAGGCGCCCGCCATGGTGGCCGCGACATGGTTCCCGGCGACCTGCATGCCGGTCTGGATCATGACCTCGGCAATGGTCGGATTGCGCTTGCCGGGCATGATCGAGGACGTCAGGCCGTCCTCCGGCATGATCAGTTCGCCGATGCCGCAGTTTGGCCCCGAACTCATCCAGCGCAGATCGTTCGCGATCTTGATGAACGAAGCCGCGATGACGTTCAGCATGCCCGACAGTTCGAGCAGCGCGTCGTGTGCAGCCATGCCTTCGACCTGGCAGGGGTTCGGCCGGAACGCATGCCCGGTCAGGCGGCCAAGCTCGGCGCAGAACGCCTGCGCGAAGCCGGCCGGTGCATTCAGTCCCGTGCCTGCCGCGGTCCCTCCCTGCGGCAACGTCAGCAGGCGCGGCAGCGTGCCTTCGATGCGCGCGATTCCGTGATCGATCTGCACGGCAAAGCTGTCGAAGCTCCTCCCCAGCGTGGTGGGCACCGCATCCATCAGATGGGTACGGCCCAGCTTCAGAATGTCCGCGAAGTCGGTGGCGCGCGCCCGCAGCGCATCGCGCAGCTGCGCCAGCGTGGGCAACAGGCGGCCCCGCAGTTCGAGTACCGCGCTCAGATGCATCACGGTCGGGAAGCTGTCGTTCGAGGACTGCGAGCGATTGACGTGGTCGTTGGGATGCACCGGCTGCCTGGTTCCGAGCGGCTCGCCCAGGCGCTCGTTGGCCCGGTTGGCAATGACCTCGTTCGCATTCATGTTGGTCTGCGTGCCGGAGCCGGTCTGCCAGATGGTCAACGGGAAGTGGTCATCGAACATGCCGGCATGCACTTCGGCCGCCGCATCGACAATTGCCGCCGCGATACGCGGCTCCAGCTCGCCGCACTGCAGGTTGGCGGCCGCGGCCGCCATCTTTTGCAGCCCGAATGCGTGGATCAGGCAGGCGGGGAATCGCTCGGTGCCGATGTCGAAAACAGTCAGCGCGCGCTGCGTCTGCGCGCCCCAGTAACGGTCGGTGGGAATCTCGACCGGGCCAAAGGCGTCGTGCTCGATCCGAAACGGGGACATGACGCTCATTCCAGCGAGATGTTGGCCTTGGCCGCCAGTACCTTCCAGCGCGCCACCTCGGCCTCGGTGTGCTTGCCCAGCGCGGTGGCCGTGTACTTGTCGGCGGGCAGCATCTGGATGGCCTGTGCCGCCAGCCGGTCGGTGAACGCCTTGTCCTTCATCACCTTCAGATAGGCCTGTTGCATCCTGTCGATGGTGGCGGGCGCCGTACCCTTCGGTGCATATATCCCGTACCACGTGGCGGCCTCGAAGCCGGGAACGACGGTCTCGGCGATGGTCGGCACGTCTTTCAGTTGCGCAACGCGGGTGGCGGACGTTACCGCCAGCGCGCGCACCTTCGCCTCGGTGATCTGCGGCAGCGCGGTATTGGTCTGGTCGAACATGCCGTCCACCTGTCCGCCGATCACGTCGATCAGGGCCGGGCCCGCGCCCTTGTACGGCACCAGCGTCACCTTGATTCCCGCCGAGGACGCCAGCATTGCTGCAATCAGATGCGAGGTCGAGCCCATGCCGGCATTGCTGATGAACAGCTTGCCCGGATGCTGCCGGCCGTAGTCGATCAGGGCCTTCACGTCCCTGGCTGGATGGTCCTTGCGCACCATCAGCACCATCGGCGTGTCGGGAAAGCGGAAGACCGGAGCGAAGTCCTTGACCGGGTCGTACGCCAGCTTCTTGTACAGCGCGGGCGCAGCGCCCATGTAGCCCATATGGCCGACCAGCATGGTGTAGCCGTCGGCCGCCGCGCGGGCGGCCTTGGCGGCCCCGATCGTGCCCCCCGCGCCCGGCGTGTTTTCGATGATGATCGACTGCCCGACTTCGCGCGAAACGCGATCGGCGATGGTGCGGGCGAGCGCGTCCGTCGGTCCCCCGGCGGCGAACGGGACGATCCAGGTGATCGGCCTTGTCGGCCAGTTCTGCGCGTGAGCGGGGGCAGCAGCAATCAGGGCCGCGATGGCCAGTGAACCCCGTAACAGGGCGGCGAACGGTTGCATCGGTTGTCTCCTCCAATGGGTATTTGCCGTAGTGGGTACGGAATTTCGCGACAGCGCGTCAGCGCGTCAGCGCGACAGCTCGTCAGCTCGTCAGCTCGTCAGCGCGACAGCTCGTCAGCTCGTCAGCTCGTCAGCTCGTCAGCTCGTCAGGTCGTCAGCTCGTCAGCTCGTCAGCTCGTCAGGGGCATGTTCCCCGCATCGAACCCGGGACCTGCGCCGCGTTGATTGCCAAGGCGGTCGTCGACCTGCGCGGACAGCGCCAGCGCGCGGTCGACCATTTGCGGCGCAAGGCCGAGGTAATTGGCGGGGTCCACCATCCGTTCGATGGCGGCACGATCGAAGTGCCGGGTCACCGCCGGCAGCGCGAGCAGCGCCTCCGCCAGCGTGCCGCCCGCCTCGTTGACGGTGCGGCAGGCGTCGTAGACGATGTCATGCGCCTGCTGGCGGCCAATATGCGGAGCCATCTGCATCATCACGGCCTCCGCCACGATCAAGCCCCTGGAGATGCCAAGGTTGTGCGCCATGCGAGGCGCATCGACGATCAGCCCACCGAGCGCGAATCTGGCCTGGTGCAACGCACCGGCGGTCAGGATGAAACTCTCGGGGACGGCGATCCATTCGGCATGCCACGGCCCGGTCGCGCGCTCGAAGTCCTGCACCATCGCGTCCAGCATCAGGCCGGCGTGCTGGCGCACCGCCTTGGAGGCCGCCAGCATCAGCTCGCTGGAAATCGGATTGCGCTTCTGGGGCATGGTGCTGCTGGCTCCCCGGCCCTTGACGAACGGCTCGTAGACTTCTCCGAACTCGGTGGACGCCATGATCATGATGTCGAGCGCGATCTTGCCGAGCGAGCCCGTGATCAGCGCCAGCAGGTTGACCGCTTCGGCAAGGCCATCGCGCGCCACGTGCCACGTGGTCGCCGGCACACCCAGGCCGAGCTCCTCCGCCAATGCCCGCTGCACCGCGAAGCCATGGTCGCCGAGCGAAGCCAGGGTGCCCGCGGCACCGGCGAACTGGACCAGCGCAATCCGAGGGCGCAGTTCCGCCAGGCGCTGCTGATGACGGTCGAACATCGCCAGCCAGATCGCGACCTTGTAGCCGAACGTCACCGGCAGCGCCTGCTGCAGATGGGTGCGGCCCGCCATGGGCGTATCGCGGTGCGCCTTGGCCAGGTCGGCCAGGATGCGCCGCAGCGCGCGGATATCGGCGTCGATGATGTCGAGGCCGTCGCGTACCTGCAGCGCCACGGCGGTGTCCATGATGTCCTGCGTCGTCGCGCCCCAATGGACATACCGCCCTGCCTCGCCGCACATCCGGACCAACTGATGCACCAGTGGCAGGATCGGATAGCCGACAATGTCGGTCTCCTCGCGCATCTGCTCGAAGTCGATCCGGTCGATGCGGGACTCCCGCGCGATGGTCTGCGCTGCTTCCGCGGGAATGACGCCTGCCCTGGCCTCGGCTTTTGCCAAGGCGATCTCGACGTCGATATAGCGCTGCACGAGCGCGCCGTCGGAGAAGATGTCGCGCATCGCTCTGGTGCCAAAGGCGTCGCGGAACAGGGCGGAATCGACCACGGTGCTGGCGGCGGGAATCGTGTAATCGGGCATGGTGCGGGCGGCGAGGAGTCTTTAAAAATCATCGATATGTTCGAACATATTGGCATTAAATATGTTCGAACATATTTCGGGAAATGGGTGTAAACCCGAGGTGTCTGCCCGAGCGGAACCGGCCGCGGGGCTGGAACAATGCAAGCCATGAGCAAAAGAAACGCTGCCGACATCACTCGCGAACTGCTGGACGACATCACTGGGGGTCGCTTTCCGGTGGGGGCGCTGCTGCCCACGGAATTCGAGTTGTGCGAGCAATTCCAGGCGAGCCGCTACACGATCCGGGTAGCGCTGCAGGAATTGCAGGAGATGGGATTGGTGTCGCGCCGCAAGAACGTCGGCACGCGAGTGGAAGCCACGCGGCCGAAAGCCGTGTTCAAGCCGACCTTGTCGTCCGTCGAAGACCTGATGCAATTTGGCGAGGCACACCGCCGCGTGGTGCAGTCGGTGGAGACCGTGGCGGCCCCAGCGGACGTTGCCGCTGCCCTCGGCGGCTCGACCGATACGAAGTGGCTGCGCATCTCCAGCGTGCGGCTCGACGACGAAGCAAACGCGACGCCGATCGCATGGACCGACGTGTTCATCGATGCGGCCTACACGGACATCGGCGCGATTGTTCGCGACATGCCCGACGTGCTGGTCAGCTCGCTGATCGAATCACGCCATGGTCGGCGGATTGCCGAGATCGAACAGGAGGTGCGGGCGTCCACGCTGACGGACCAGCGCATCGCACGCGCGCTTGGACTGGAACCGGGGGCTGCGGTGCTGAAGATCGTGCGCCGCTATATCGATCACGCCGGCGATACGTTCGAGGTATCCGTGTCCATTCATCCGGCAGAGACCTTCTCCGTGACCACGCGGATGACGCGATCGGCAGGGTGAAGATGCGCGAGGAACTGCGCGCGGCTGGCGTTCCTCGGCACGGAAGGAAGCGCTGGTCTGCATCGGGAGCACCAGCGTCCCAAAAAAACAAAAGCCCTCGCAGAGAGGGCTTTCTTGCTTGCGCTTGCTGCTTGCTGCTTGCTGCTTGCGCTACGGGAACGCTCAGCCAGCGAAGTTCTTGCTGACGAAGTCCCAGTTCACGACGTTCCAGAAGGCCTCGACGAACTTCGGACGGGCGTTGCGGTAGTCGATGTAGTAGGCGTGTTCCCACACGTCGCAGGTCAGCAGCGGCTTGGCGTCGGTGGTCAGCGGGGTGGCGGCGTTCGAGGTCGACACCAGGTCCAGCGAACCGTCGGCCTTCTTGACCAGCCAGGCCCAGCCCGAACCGAAGGTACCGACCGCGGTCTTGGTGAACTCTTCCTTGAACTTGTCGAACGAGCCCCACTTGGCGTTGATGGCGTCGGCCAGCGGGCCGGTCGGCTGACCGCCGCCTTGCGGCTTCAGGCAGTTCCAGAAGAAGGTGTGGTTCCACACCTGGGCGGCGTTGTTGAAGATGCCGCCGGACGATTTCTTGACGATCTCTTCGAGGGTCGCGTTCTCGAATTCCGTGCCCTTGATCAGATTGTTCAGATTGGTGACGTACGTCTGATGATGCTTGTCGTGATGGAACTCCAAGGTCTCCTTGGACATATGCGGGGCCAGCGCATCATGGGGGTACGGCAGCGGGGGGAGAGTATGTTCCATTGTTCTGTCTCTGTGGGTTGTGGGACGGGAGACACCGATTGTAGGTGACTTGCCATAGTGGCGCAAACCAGCGGCAAAACCCCTTCAAGGCGCGGCAGTATGCCGCTGCGCGCCCCGCCGCGCCGCGCCTGTGGGGCACCTTCCGGGGCAACTCAACAGGCCATCGCGGCCTGTAGATCGGCCCTATAGATCGAGCAGTTTGGCCTGCACGCTGGCGATGCCGATATCGGCCACGCCCTCGGCCAGATGGACCTCGACGCGGCCGCCGGCGCGCAGCTCCGACGGGGCCCGCAGCGCCTTGCCGCGCGGGTCCAGCAGCACCGCATAGCCGCGCTCGAGCGTGCGTTGCGGCGCCAGCAGTTCGAGCGCGCCGGCGGCGCGATGCAGGCGCTGCGCGGCACGTTCGTGCTGGCGTTCGCTGGCTGCCTGCATGCGCGCGGCGAGCCGTGCCAGTTCTGCCTGGCGCATGCCCGCATCGGGACGCTGGGCCGTCCACCGCATCGACCACAGCTGCAGCCGATGGCGCCGCGCCACCACGCTGTCGCGCCATGCCGCGCGCAAATGTCGCGCGAGATTGTCGAGCTGTCCGCGCCGCTCCTGCAGTTGCGCCTGCGGGCTGCGCACGCGCCGCGCCAGCCAGTCCAGATGTTGGGCGCGCCGCTCCAGCTGGCGGCGCATGCATTGGCCGAGCGCGTCGCGCGCCCGCGCGGCCTGCGCCAGCAGATGCGCGCGATCGGGGCTGACCAGTTCGGCGGCGCCCGTCGGCGTCGGCGCGCGCACGTCGGCGACGAAGTCGGCGATGGTGAAGTCGGTCTCGTGGCCAACGCCGCAGACCACCGGCAGCGTGCAGCGCGCGACCGCATGCGCGACCACTTCCTCGTTGAACGACCACAGGTCCTCGATGCTGCCGCCGCCGCGGCACAGGATCACCACGTCGCACTCGGCGCGTTCGCTGACGGTGTCGAGCATCGCCGCGATCTTGTCCGCGGCACCGGCGCCCTGCACCGGCACCGGATAGACCAGCACCTGGATATGCGGCGCGCGGCGGCGCAGGGTCGTCAGCACGTCGCGCAGCGCCGCGGCCTGCAGCGACGTGATCACGCCGATCGTGCGCGGATGCGAGGGAATCGGCCGCTTGCGTGCGGGATCGAACAGACCGTCGCGCGAGAGCTTGTCCTTCAGGCGCAGGAAGGCCTCGTACAGATTGCCGACGCCGGCGCGCCGCATCGCCTCGACGCTGAGCTGCACCTCGCCGCGCGCCTCGTACATCGACACCAGCGCGCGCACCTCGACGGCCTCTCCTTCGCGCACCGGAAAGTCGACATGCTGGTTTCGTCCGCGAAACATCACGCAGCGGATCTGCGCGCGGGCGTCCTTCAGCGAGAAATACCAGTGCCCGCTCGCCGCACGCGTGAAGTTGGAAATTTCTCCACGCACCCAGGCCAGCGGAAAGTTGCGTTCGAGTACCGATGCGATCGCATGGTTCAATTCGCCGACCGGGATCACATCGCGCCCGCCGGGTGCCGTCCGGGAGACTGGCGAAGGCGGAAACGAGAATGGTTCAGACATGGCAAATCGCCGCCGAAGCGGCGTCAGATGGACATGTCCACAGCATAACCGCTATGTCAAGCCCATCGCTGTAGGGTGGCTGAAACGGCCTGTATATCGAGGGGCTTGACACAAGCCATTGATTCTTAATGACTTTCCCGGACATCACTTTTTAAGCAATGTAAGAATTTCTCTTACGCGTCAATCACTTACCATTTGTCCACACCAGCTTGTTCACAAAGTTATCCACAGGAACTCTGGACAACTACAGAGCGGTAACACGGACCGTACGGCGGCACACAGTGCCTCGTGACCGAAACGTCGCTCTCGCACCGAAACCGAAGCCCCCCGTCCGGGGAAGCGGCTAGGCTCGCGGCCTGCCGTGTTGCCACTTTATTAGGCAGCCCGGGGAATTCCGTTATGGATCAAACCCTTGCCTCGCTTCTCCCGCGCTTATCCACAGGCGCTCCACAACACTGTCCCGTTGGGATGTGGAAAGAAGTCGACTTTTCAATTTTTGTTGCCGAACGCGGACGCCGCAGGCCGTTTAAAGCCATCTGCACAATTTTTAAGCAAGGCGTCGGAGTGCCATATGGATCAAGGACTTGGCACGCTTGTCAGGCGTCTGTCCACACTTGTTCCACAATCCTGTCCCGCTGCGGTGTGGAAAGCCGGGACGCGGCATCAGCAGGATCGGCACGTCCCGTGGCCTCGGACAACCACGGCGCGCCCGCCGCCGCTCCTGCCCATATTTTAAGCAGGCCGGCGTTCGCCCTTTTGAATCAAGGACTTGGCGAGGCTGTCCGCCTGCTTTCCACAATCCATCCACAGCACTGTCCCTGCCGGGTGTGGACATGTCGGCGAAGTGGATGGCAGGTGGATGGCGCGCGCCATCGCGGCTTGCCCCGCGGGGGGCCGCGCGTTAGAGTGGCGCCTGTTTTTTTACGCCGGCCTGCCGCAGTCCTTCCCTTCGCGCCGGCGACTCGGGGTGTCCTTGTGTTTTCCATCATTGAAGCGGCCGGTTGGCCGATCTGGCCGTTGCTGCTCGCCTCGGTCATCGCGCTGGCGTTGATCGTCGAACGTTCGCTGAGCCTGAAGCGCAGCAAGGTGCTGCCGGCGAAGCTGTACGACCAGGCGCTGACGGTGGCGCGGCAACGGCGCGCGACGCCGGACGTGGTCGACTCGCTCGAACGCGATTCGCCGCTGGGCCGGGTGCTGGCCGCCGCGCTGCGGCACGTGATCGCCCAGCCCGACACCTCGCGCGATGCCGCCAAGGACGCCGTCGAGGAAGCGGGCCGCGCGGTGGCGCACGAACTGGAGCGCTATCTGAACGCGCTGGGCACGATCGCCTCGGTCGCCCCGCTGATGGGCCTGCTCGGCACCGTGATCGGCATGATCGAGATCTTCGGCAGCCAGGGCGGCACCGGCGCAAACCCTGAACAACTGGCGCACGGCATCTCGGTGGCGCTGTACAACACCGCCTTCGGCCTGATGGTCGCGATCCCCGCGCTGATCTTCTGGCGCTATTTCCGCCGGCGCGTCGACGACTATGTCGCCGAGCTGGAATCGCGCGCGGCCACCTTCCTCGACGCGATCCTGCCGCAGCGGCGCGCCTGAGACGGATGGCGGCCATGCGATTCCGTACCCGTGCCAGGCGCGACGAGCCCGAGATCAACCTGATCCCGCTGATCGACGTGCTGCTGGTGATCCTGATCTTCCTGATGATCACGACCACCTATTCGCGCTACACCGAACTGCGCATCCAGCTGCCGACCGCCGAGGCGGAAACGGTCCCGCAGCGGCCGCGCGAGATCGTGGTGTCGGTGTCCGCCAGCGGTGAATACGCGATCGACAAGGAGCGCGTGGGGGCGCGCGATGTCGCGGGGCTCGCCGAGCGGCTGCGCGCGCTGGCGGGCACGGCGGCGGCGCAGGCACCGGTGCTGATCGTCAGCGCCGACGCCCAGGCCAGCCACCAGTCGGTGGTCAACGTGATGGAAGCCGCGCGGGTCGCCGGCCTGTCGCGGCTGACGTTCGCGACGCAGAGCGGCGGGACGCGCTAGGCGTCCTGCCTTCCCACGAAGGCCCGGGCGGGAAGCAGCATCATCCCGACCCGATACACTCTGGCGAAAACCGTTCTTCCTGGAACCCGATGCCCGCTGCCCGCCATCTCCTGTCCGACTTCGTTACCCGCCAGTGGCAACGCCGCGGCTGGTTCGCCTGGCTGATGCTGCCGTTCGCCGGCCTGTTCGGCGCGATCAGCGCGTTGCGGCGGCTGGCGTATCGGCGCGGGTGGTTCGAGTCGACGCGGCTGCCGATGCCGGTGGTGGTGGTCGGCAACGTGACGGTCGGCGGCACCGGCAAGACGCCGGCGGTGATCGCGCTGGCCGATGCGCTGTGCGAGGCCGGGCTGCGTCCCGGCGTGGTCTCGCGCGGCTATGGCGTCAAGCTGGAACGGCCGCGCCGCGTCAAGGCGACCTCGAAGGCCGAGGACGTCGGCGACGAACCGCTGCTGATCGCGCGCTCGACCGACGTGCCGGTCTGGGTCTATCCCGATCGCGTGGCCTGCGCGCAGGCGATGCTGGTCTCGCATCCGGGCATCAACGTGCTGCTGCTCGACGATGGCCTGCAGCACTATCGCCTGCAGCGCGACTTCGAGATCGTGATGTTCGACGGCCGCATGGGCGGCAACGGCTGGCTGCTGCCGGCCGGGCCGCTGCGCGAGCCGCTGTCGCGCCGCCGTGATGCCACGCTGATCAACGATCCGTATTTCCGCGCGACGCCGGACCGGCCGGAGGTCTACGGCATGCGGCTCGAGCTCGAGCAGGCGTGGCAGCTCGCCGATCCGACCATGGTGCGGCCGCTGTCGACCTTCGCGGGGCGGCGCGTGCTGGCGGCGGCCGGCATCGGCAACCCGGAACGCTTCTTCGCCAGCCTGCGCGGCGCGGGCCTGCAGCCCGAGACGCTGCCGCTGCCGGATCATTACGATTTCGCCGAAGACCCGTTCGTCGACCATCCGGCCGCGCAGGCCGCCGAGGTGATCCTGATCACCGAGAAGGATGCCGTAAAATGCGACCGGCTTCGCGAGCCGCTCGACCCGCGCATCTGGGTCGTCCCCACCAGGCCCGTGATCGATCCGGGTCTGATCGATCGAATTCGCCGCACGGTCATCGCGCGCTGCCAGGCAGCGCCGACCGCGGCCACCGGCGCCGCTGCCGCGGCCAGCCACACCAAGGAACACCAAGATGGACAACCGGCTGCTTGAAATCCTGGTTTGCCCGCTGTGCAAGGGCAAGCTCGAATACGACCGCGCGGCGCAGGAATTGATCTGCCATGCCGACAAGCTGGCCTATCCGATCCGCGACGGCATTCCCGTGATGCTGGCCGACGAAGCGCGCCAATCGGTGCCTGGCCGCGCCATCGATCCGACCTGAGGCCTGGGTTCGATGTCGCTCGCCGATTTCTCCGTGGATTTCACCGTCGTCATTCCCGCGCGGCTGGCGTCGACGCGCCTGCCGAACAAGCCGCTGGCCGACATCGGCGGCAAGCCGATGATCGTGCGGGTCGCCGAGCGCGCCCACGCCTCGGCGGCCCGCCGCACCGTGGTCGCCACCGACGCGGACACCGTGCGCGCGGCCTGCGCCGAGCACGGCATCGAAGCCGTCATGACGCGCGCCGACCATGCCACCGGCACCGACCGGCTGGCCGAAGTGGCCACCCTGCTGTCGCTGGACGACGATGCGATCGTGGTCAACGTGCAGGGCGACGAGCCACTGATCGCGCCGGCGCTGATCGACGCGGTGGCCCGGCATCTCGCTGCGCATCCCGAATGCGCGATCGCCACCGCCGCGCACCCGCTGCACGAGATCGGCGAGGTCTTCAATCCGAACGTGGTCAAGGTGGTATGCGACAGCGCCGGCCGCGCGCTGTACTTCTCGCGCGCGCCGATCCCCTGGGCGCGCGATGCCTGGTCCGGCGTACCGTCGGCCCCGGCCGCGAGCGCGCAGGTGCCGCTGCCCGACATGCCGGTGCTGCGCCATATCGGCCTGTACGCCTATCGCGCCGGCTTCCTGCGCCGCTTCCCGACGCTGGCCGCCGCGCCGCTCGAGCAGACCGAAGCGCTCGAACAGCTGCGCGCGATGTGGCACGGCGAACGCATCGCGGTGCTGGTCACCGAGGCCGCGCCGGCGCCCGGCGTCGATACCCCGGCCGATCTCGAACGCGTGCGCGCGCTGTGGTCCGAGGCCGCGGCGCAGCCCGGCCGCTGAGCGCAAACGGGCGCAATCCCACGCGGGGCGGGCCATTCGCCCGCTCCGGTTTACACACCGTTGACCGCCGCGGCGGGCCGGATTCGGGCTCCCTCGTGGCATAATGCTCGCCAATAAAGAGCCGCTGTCGCCGTCAATACGGGCGACGACGCAAGCTCGGTGGGGAGATGAAGAATGAGCCGTCCGGCTTGCGCCCATGCCAACCGCATGCGGGCCGCGCCGGTCACCAGCCATGGCGGCGCCTGCGTGCCTGACCATCGCGCGGTAAGCCACACGTCAAGTTTCGGCGTTACCCTCCTTCCATTCCCCCGCAATACCGGATTCAAAACTCTGAGGACCCGTAAATGCGTTTGATCCTGTTGGGCGCGCCCGGCGCCGGCAAAGGCACGCAAGCCAAGTTCATCTGCGAGAAGTTCGGCATCCCGCAGATCTCCACAGGCGACATGCTGCGCGCCGCGGTCAAGGCCGGCACCCCGCTGGGCATCGAGGCCAAGAAGGTGATGGACGCGGGCGGTCTGGTCTCCGACGACATCATCATCGGCCTGGTCAAGGACCGCCTGAAGCAGGACGATTGCCGCAACGGCTATCTGTTCGACGGCTTTCCGCGCACGATCCCGCAAGCCGAGGCGATGAAGGAAGCCGGCGTACCGATCGACTACGTGCTGGAGATCGACGTGCCGTTCGACGCCATCATCGAACGCATGAGCGGCCGCCGCGTGCATGCCGCCTCGGGCCGTACCTACCATCTGAAGTACAACCCGCCGAAGACGGCCGGCGTCGACGACGAGACCGGCGAGCCGCTGATCCAGCGCGACGACGACAAGGAAGAGACCGTGCGCAAACGTCTCGATGTCTACGCGCAGCAGACCCGCCCGCTGGTCGACTACTACTCGGACTGGGCCGCCAAGGGCGCTCCGGGCGCGAGCGTCGCGCCGCCGCAGTATCGCAAGATCAGCGGCGTCGGTTCGGTAGACGAGATCACCGCGCGGGTGTTCGAGGCGTTGAAGTAAGGCGCCGAAGTTCGGGCGATCCGGAAGAACGCTCCGGAAGAAGCAAAGGCGGCCACTGGCCGCCTTTTTCTTCGCCCCGGTTTCTTCGCCCCGGTTTCTTCGCCCCGGTTTCTTTGCCTTGGTCGCTTTGCCGTTGGTCGCTTTGCCCTTGGTTGCGTCCCCCTTGGTTGCTTTCTTGCCCTTGGGGGAGCGCCTAGCCCCCATGCGCCCGGGACCGCGGCGCGTCGGCCGTCTCCGCACGATGGAAGATGCCCTCGCGCCAGGCCGCCTGGGCGCCGTCGCCGTGCAGGTAAAGGAAGATCGTTCGATAGGCCAGCTCGAAGCCGGCGTGCTTGAGCAGCGTGGTCGACAGCTTCGGCATGCCGAGCGCCTGCAGCAGGGCCGACGTTTCGAGCCGGGACGCCTTGCCGGCGGTCTTGCCGGCGGTCTTGCCGGCGGTCTTGCCGGCGGTCTTGTCGGCGCTCTTGCCGGCGCTCTTGCCGGCGCTCTTGCCGGCAGGCTTGTCGGCCGCATCGTCGATCAGCAGCCGCCGCGTCAGCACCGCGGCCTGCCAATAGCGATTGCCGGACAGCGCCGGGCAATCGCGCCGCAAGGACTCGAGCTGCGCCACGCTGCATTGCGACAGCCTGTCCGCGCACAGGCCCCGCGCGGCGCCGCGCCGGACCGCATCCGCCAGCCGTTCGCGCTCGCGCGTATCGGCGCGGCCACGCATGAAACGCATGGCGATCCTGATCAACGTGAACAGGAACCAGGCGCCGCCGAGCACCCCGCCGATCGCCACCAGCGCGGCGCCCACGGGAGTCGCAAGCACCGCCGTGCCCAGTATCGACACCATCGCCATGCCGGCGCCGGACAACAGCACGGTGCCGACGCCATAGGCGATACGCCCGACGGACCAGCGCGTCAGCTCGCCCGCACGCTGGCGCCAGCGGCGCTGTCCGTCGGCAAACCAGCGCAGCGCCTCGCTGGTGGCGGGCGATTGCAGCCGCTTGCTTCGGGCCGGATCGGCCGACAAGCGGCGCAGATTGTCGCCGACCGCCTGGCCGATTTCCCGCAGCGCCCCACGGCGCCGCCTGGCCTCCGCCAGTTCGCCGATGCCGCAACCGACATGGGCCAATCCGATCGCGGCGCCGAGGCCGAAGGAGAACACGTCGCCGGGGATCAGGCCCAGGTCCAGCGGCGCATCCCAAGCGCTGTCCACCAGCGGACTCGCTTCGTAGCCGACGCGCAGTCCCTGCAGGCCGCTGTCGCGCAGGCAGGCGACGGCGCTGCCGCGCAGCCGCCGCGTCGCGCTGCGATCGGCGCGCGTGGCGGCGTCGTGCTCGAGAAGGTCGGCGGCATGTTGGCGCAGGATGGCGTCGCGTTCTCGATCGATGGCCGCCAGTTCGCGCTCGATCACGCCCAAGGCGGCCTTGCCGAGCGCGGCGGCATCGCGGTTGCCGGCGGTCAGGGCCTGGCGGAACGTGTCCGGAATGTACGCGGCGCCGTCCTGTCGGAGCCGATGCGCGGCGAGGGTCGGCGCCGGTGCGCCATCGTGCCGAGCCGGGGTCGCCAGGCAGGCGCGGATCCAGTGGCGCGTCGTCTTCAGGGCGGCCTTGCGCCGCTCGACCTCTTCCGGCAGCCGCGCCCGGGCCAACGAGGCGACCGCAAGGCGATAGCCGGGCTCGGACGCGCAGACGCGCCGCCAGGTCTTGACCTTGTCCGCCGCCGTCCCGGCCAGATCCACCACGCCCAGCACGGCATCGCCGGCCGGCAGCAGCTGGCTGGCCTCGACCAGGTCCGGCGAAATGGCGTCGGTGGCCTCGAACAGCGGCTCCACCTCCTGCACGGCCGACGACATCAGCGACACGCCAGTGGTATCCAGATGCAACGTCAAGGTCGGCCGCGCCGCGCGCAGATCGCGCATGAACTGCCGCAACAGGCCGGCTTTCCCCTCCGGTTCGGCCGGATCGCGCCGGATCGCGGCGGCCGGTGGCGCCGCCTTCGCAGACATGGGATCGCAGGCCGGGAAATCTTCGAACCGATCCGCCCCTGGCGATGACGGACGGCTGCGAATCCAGGATGCGCAGAGCTCGCTCACGGCAGGCCTCCCGAGGTGTGACGTGGGCGCACTCTAGCCAGTCAAGGTGCGGACATCTCGCGCTAACGGTTGCGGGCTTACGATTCTCGTGACCGCTATCGGGGCGCCGGCCGGGCCTTTACAATACGGCGCGATGCTTGACGTTTACGTAAACGTTATATTCAGCGTCACGTTCGCCGTGAAGTTTGGTGCGATGTTTCTCACCTTCAGGCGCCGGCGCGGTATCGGTCGGTGCCCCCAACCCCGAGGAGACAGTTCATGCAGATCCGAGACAACGTATTCATCGTGACCGGCGGCGCGTCCGGCCTGGGCGCGGGCACCGCCCGCATGCTGGCCGAACAGGGCGGCAAGGTCGTCATTGCCGACCTGAACGAGGCCGCCGGCAACGCACTGGCGCAAGAGCTGGGCGGCCGCTTCGTCCGCTGCGACGTGACCTCGGAAACCGATGGCCAGGCCGTCGTCGACGCCGCGGTGGGCCTGGGGCGGCTGGCCGGGCTGATCAACTGCGCCGGCATCGCGACCGCCAACAAGACCGTCGGCAAGAACGGTCCGCATCCGCTGGACGCCTTCGAGAAGACCATCCGCATCAACCTGATCGGCACCTTCAACATGATCCGGCTTGCCGCCGCGGCGATGGTGCAGAACACGCCGGACGAGGGTGGCGAACGCGGCATCATCGTCAACACCGCCTCGGTGGCGGCCTTCGACGGCCAGATCGGCCAGGCCGCCTATGCCGCCTCGAAGGGCGGCGTGGTCGGCATGACGCTCGCGGTGGCGCGCGACCTGTCGCGCGACGGCGTGCGCTGCATGACGATCGCGCCGGGGATCTTCGAGACGCCGATGCTGCTGGGCATGCCGCAAGAGGTGCAGGACGCGCTCGGCAAGATGGTGCCGTTCCCGCCCCGGCTGGGCCGTCCGGCGGAATACGCCCAGCTGGTGCAGGCGATCATCGGCAACACGATGCTCAACGGCGAGGTGATCCGGCTGGACGGCGCGATCCGGATGCAGCCGAAGTAAGCCGGCACTCTCCGGGGAACGGCGGCGCGGCGGCAGCGGAGCAGCAGCACGGCGGTAAGCCCTGAGCCGTGAACCGTGAGCGTGAGGCGGCGAGGCGCTGCGGCGGTGCGGCGGTGCGGCGGTGCGGCGGCCCTTCACCGCCGCCCGGGACGTGAGCGCGCGGCCGTATTGTGCTGTGCATGACACGGCGGCCGGTGGCAGTGACTACAATCGCTGTACCTCATAGGCCTCAAAGGGAGTGCAGCATGCCGCCACGTTCGCCGGTTCCGCCGTTCCTTTCCACCGCAGCCGCCCACCAGGCATTGACGCCGACGGCCATGCTGGCCGGCGCGCTGGCTGCGTTGCTTCTTGCCGGCTGCGCCGCCCCACAGGCTGGCAAGGAGGCCGGCACAGCGGCGGCGACCCCAGCCGCTGCCAGCGCCAGCCCCAGCGCAAGCGCAAGCGCCAGTGCCACCCGCAGCGCAAGCGCAAGCGCCACCTCCCCAAGCACCACCACCCTCCCCCCGGCCCCCGAAGGCGCCTCCGGCTGGACCGACAAACCCGGCTGGACCGCGAGTTCCTTCATGGTCGCCGCCGCCAATCCGCTCGCCACCCAGGCCGGCTACGACATGCTCAAGGCCGGCGGCACCGCCATCGACGCGGCCATCGCCACCCAGATGGTGCTCAATCTGGTTGAACCGAATTCCTCCGGCATCGGCGGCGGCGCGTTCCTGATGCACTTCGACGGCAAGCAGGTCCAGGCCTACGACGGCCGCGAGACTGCACCCGCCGCCGCCACCGACCGGCTGTTCTACGGCCCCGACGGCAAGGTGATGCCATTCCGCCAGGGACTGGTTGGCGGCCGTTCGGTCGGCGCGCCGGGCGTGCTGCGCATGCTGGAGCTGGCGCATCGCCAGCATGGCAAGCTGCCCTGGCGGCGGCTGTTCGAGCCGGCGATCCGGCTGGCCGAGCAAGGCTTCGCGATCAGCCCGCGGCTGGCGACGATCATCGCGCAGGACCAGGACCTGATGAAGGACCCGACCGCGCGCGCCTACTTCTACAACGCCGACGGCACGCCCAAGGCCGCTGGCACCGTGCTGCGCAATCCCGAGCTGGCGGCGGTGCTGCGCAGCGTCGCCGCGCGCGGTGCCGACGCCTTCTACCGGGGCGACGTCGCCCGCGATATCGCCGCCAAGGTCCGCTCGCATCCGACCAACCCCGGCGTACTGACCGCCAAGGACATCGCCGACTACCGTCCCAAGGTGCGGCAGCCGATCTGCACCGACTACCGCCAGTGGACCGTCTGCGGCATGCCGCCGCCGTCGTCGGGCGGCATCGCGGTCGCGCAGATGCTGGGCATCCTGCAGGCGCTGCCGCCGGCGCGCCAGATCGCGGCGGCCAGGCCGCAGCGCAACGCCGTCGGCCTGGAGCCGTCGGTCGAAGGCGCGCATCTGTTCGCGGAAGCGGGCCGGCTGGCCTACGCCGATCGCAACCAGTACGTTGCCGATACCGACTTCGTACCGCTGCCCGGCGGCGACTGGCGCAGCCTGGTCGATCCGCGCTATCTGGCGAGCCGCGCCGCGCAGATCGGCGAACGCAGCATGGGCAAGGCCAGCCCGGGCACGCCGGCTGGCGCGACGGTGGCGATGGGGCGAGACCGCGCGCCGGAGTTTCCGTCGACCTCGCATATCTCGGTGGTCGACCGCTACGGCAATGCGCTGTCGATGACCACCACGATCGAGGACCAGTTCGGCTCGCGCCAGATGGTGCGCGGCTTCCTGCTGAACAACCAGCTGACCGACTTTTCCTTCGTCGCGGAGGAGGACGGCAAGCCGGTGGCCAACCGAGTGCAGCCAGGCAAGCGGCCGCGCTCGTCGATGGCGCCGACGCTGGTGTTCGACCGCCAGACCCGCGAGCTGGTGATGACGGCCGGCTCGCCCGGCGGTTCGGCCATCATCAATTACGTGGCGAAGACGCTGGTCGGTACGCTCGACTGGGGTCTGAACGTGCAGCAGGCGATCTCGCTGCCGAATGTGGGCTCGCGCAACGGCCCGACCGAGTTGGAGAAGGGACGCGTGTCGGACGCTCTGGTGGAGGGCCTGAAGGCGCGCGGCCATGACGTACGCGTGATGGACCAGACCTCGGGCCTGCAGGGCATCATGCGCGTGCGCGTCGACGGCAAGCCGATGTGGTTCGGCGGCGCGGACCCGCGGCGGGAAGGGGTGGCGATGGGGGATTGAGCGGCGATGGCGGGAGGCGGCGATGGCGGGGCGGCGGTGGCATGACGACCGCCGCTGCCCTCTCCCCGCCCCTGAACCTCAAGCCGCCGGAATCGGCATCGTCCTGACCATCTCCCACACCGCCGCGGCCGCCGGCGACAGCGAACGGTCCTCGCGGCGGACCATCACGATGCGCCGCTCCTCCTGCGGCACCAGCGGGCGCCACACCAGGTTCGACGCGGCCGGCAGCGGCAGCGAGAACGACGGCAGCACCGACGCCCCGATGCCGGCCTGCACCATGCCGAACACGCTGGCCGAGTGGCCCAGCTCCTGCACCACGCGCGGCGTCACGCCGTGCATCGCGAACACGCGGTCGATCAGCGGGCGGCTGCCGGATGCGAAATCCAGCAGCACCAGCGGCACCCCGTCGAGCGCGGACCACGACACCGTGTCGCGTCTTGCCAACGGATCGTCGTCGCGGCAGACGAAGCAGAACGGATCGGTGCCCAGCGGCACGGTCTCCAGCCCTTCGCTGGCCAACGGGTCGATCAGCACGCCGAAATCGACCGCGCCGGCGCGGATCTGCTCGAGCCCGTCGGCCTGCACGTTGTCGCGCACCGACAGCCGCACCTCCGGATATTGCCGCGCGCAGGCGGCCACATACAGCGGCATCAGCCGCGCCGAGATGGTCGGCGCGCTGGCGATCACCACCCGGCCGCGGTAACGCTCGCCGAGCTGGCGCGTCTCCTCCAGCGTGTCGTCGAGCTGGCCGAGCAGCCGCTCCAGCGCCGGCACCAGCGCCTGGCCGGCATCGGTCAGCACCACTTCACGCGTGGTGCGGTCCAGCAGGCGCAGCCCAAGCGCCTCTTCCAGCTCCGCCACGCCCCGGCTGACCGCCGGCTGCGTCAGCCCGACCGCGTCCGCCGCCCGGCTGAAACTGCCGTGCGACGCCACCGCCAGGAAGACACGCAACTGCCGCAAGGTGTAATTCATGCGTCAACCATATCAATGAATACGACAAATGAATTTGCATTCTAGACAGGACTATCGTCCAATACCAGCGTTAACCCTGATTCCACCGTTTTCTGTCTATTTCTTCTTCTTTTAAACCCTTCGTTCCGGCGCGCCGCTCCGGTGCGCTTCAGTCCACGCAGTCATGTCCTTCCTGCTGAATCCCTTCAAGAAACTCTACGATCTGATCGACGGCTTCGTGCTGATCATGCTGGCCGCGATCGCGCTGGCGCTGGCCGCCCCCGAGGTCGGCACCGGCGACGGCCCGCTGCACCTCGGGCTGGTGACCAGCCTCGGCGTCGCGCTGGTGTTCTTCCTGCACGGCGCCGCGCTGTCGCGCGACAAGCTGGTCGCCGGCGCGCGCCACTGGCGCCTGCACACCTTCGTGCAGGCCTTCACCTACGTGGTGTTCCCGCTGATCGGCGCGGTGCTGATGTTCGCGCTGCGCGACCAGCTGCCGGCCGATCTGCTGCTGGGCGTGTTCTTCCTGTGCGCGCTGCCGTCCACCGTCTCGTCGTCGGTGGCGATGACCTCGATGGCGCGCGGCAACGTGCCCGGTGCGATCTTCAACGCGACCATCTCCGGCCTGATCGGCATGGCGCTGACCCCGCTGCTGATGGGCCTGGTGATCAGCGCCAGCGGCGCGTCGATGCCGCTGGGCAAGGCCCTGACCGGCGTGGCGCTGCAGCTGCTGCTGCCGTTCGCGCTGGGCCAGCTGGCCCGTCCGGTAATCGGCGCCTGGCTGGGGCGACACAAGGCCATCACCAGCAAGATCGACCGCGGCGTGATCGTGCTGATCGTTTACTCGTCGTTCTGCGATGCCACCTCCGAGGGCCTGTGGCACCAGTACAGCTGGCAGACCATCGCCGCCGTGATGGCGCTGGCCGCGGTGCTGCTGTTCGCGATCCTGGCCACCACCACCTTCGTCGCTCGCCGCCTCGGCTTCTCGGTCGAGGACGAGATCACCGCGGTGTTCTGCGGCTCGAAGAAGAGCCTGGCCAACGGCATCCCGATGGCCAAGATCCTGTTCGCCGGCCACCCGGCGCTGGGCCTGCTGGTGCTGCCGCTGATGGTCTATCACCAGCTGCAGCTGATCGTCTGCTCGGTGATGGCGTCGCGCTATGCCAACCGCGAGCAGATCGAAGGCGCGGTCGCGCGGGCTTGACCGGGACGGCGGCGCCGTCCGGTGCCGACGCTCCCGCGACAGCGAGAGCCCAGCGTCCTGACAAGCCACCGGGTCCCCGCCTTCGCGCGGACGACAAGCGTGTCAGCAAAAGGAAAGGCCGGCGATTTGCCGGCCTTTTTCTTTTGATCGTTGCGTCGATGGCTGGGCGCCCTCACACCGACGGGCTGCGCGCGAGCGGCGGATTACGCGCGAAGTAGCCGCGGATGCCACGCAGGATCGCGTTGGCCAGCTGCTCCTGGTGGGCCTCGTCGTTGAGCTTGCGCTCCTCCTCCGGGTTGCTGATGAAGGCGGTCTCGATCAGGATCGACGGGATGTCGGGCGCCTTCAGCACGGCAAAACCGGCCTGCTCGACATGCGCCTTGTGCAGCTGGTGCATGCCGCCGATCTCGGACAGCACCGCCTTGCCGACCCGCAGGCTGTCGTTGATCTGCGCGGTGGTCGACAGATCGAGCAGCACGCGCGCGACCTGCGCGTCCTTGTTGTTCATGTTGGCGCCGCCGATCAGGTCGGCCGCGTTCTCCTTGTTGGCCAGCCAGCGCGCGGCCGAGCTCGAGGCGCCGCGCTCGGACAGCGCGAACACCGAGGCGCCGCGTGCCTCCGGCTTGACGAAGGCATCGGCATGGATCGACACGAACAGGTCGGCCTTGACCCGGCGCGCCTTCTGCACGCGCACGTTCAGCGGCACGAAGAAATCGGCGTCGCGCGTCATCATCGCCCGCATATTGGGCTGCGCATCGATCTTGGCGCGCAGGCGCTTGGCGATCTGCAGCACCACGTCCTTCTCGCGCGAGCCGGCGGCGCCGATCGCGCCGGGGTCCTCGCCGCCGTGGCCCGGATCGATCGCCACCGTCAGCAGCCGGCGCATCTTGAAGCGCGACGGCGCGGGATCGTCGGCGGGGTCGTTCCTGCCCGGCTTGTCCTGCGCCAGCGGCGCCTGCGGCGCGGTCGGCTGGCTCGGCGCGGTAGCGGCGGGCGGCTTCGGTTTGGCGGACGCCACCGGCGGATTGGCCGGCAGCGGCGGCGTGGCGGGGGTCTTCGCCTGGTCCTCGAACTGGCGCACCAGCGCGGCGATCGCATCCTCTTCGCTGCTCGACGGCGCGCCGGCCACGCTGTCGGCGCCCTCGGTGGCCGGCGTCGAGGCGAAGCGGCGCTGCTTGTCCTCGGTCTCGCGCACCAGCTTCCACAGCGGATCGGGCGGATTGACCGGGTAGAGATCGAACACCAGCCGGTTGCGGTACTGGCCGATCGGCCCCAGCGTGAAGACCTGCGGCGCGATGTCTTCCTTCAGGTCGAACACCAGCCGGACCACGCGCGGCCGGTTCTGGCCGACGCGCACCGACTGGATATAGGGATCGTTGGGAGTAATCTTGGCGACCAGCTCGCGCAGCGTCGGCGACAAGTCCAGGCCATCGATATCGACCACCAGCCGATCGGGATTGCGCACCATCGTGTGGACCGCGGCGAGGCGCTCGTCCGATTCGATGGTGACCCGCGTATAGTCCTCGGCCGGCCAGACACGGACCGCGACGATGCCGGCGCCGGCCGCGATCTGCGGACCCGCCAGCGTCAGCACGACCGTTCCGGCGCCGGCTTTCAGGCATTGCGCCAGCCATTTGCGGCGGGCGAGCAGCAGTTCATCGGGACGGTCGGTGGCGAGGCGCTTGATCAGCATGCGTGCAGCAGGAGAAGTCCGGTTGGAGTATAGGCCCGCAGGATCGCGACTCGCCGATCGGCGGCCTCATCGCTGGGCGAGGTGTCCGATTGGAGCAACAGGTGCAGGTCGGGTTCCCCAAGCAGCGACGCGGCCTTCTCCGGCCACTCGACCAGATTGAAGGCCGGCTCGGCAAAACAGTCGCGAAATCCCGCGTCGAGCCATTCCTCGGGATCGGCGAAGCGATAGAGATCGAAGTGATAGACGGTCAGCGGCGAACCGTCGGCGCGGGCGACCTGGTACGGCTCGCACAGCGTGTAGGTCGGGCTGCGGACCTTGCCGGCATGGCCGAGCGCGCGCAGCACCGCGCGCGACAGCGTGGTCTTGCCCGCGCCGAGATCGCCCGAGAGCTGGACGTGCACCGTCTGCGGCGGCATGGCGCGCACCGCGCCGGCGAGCGCCGCGCCGAGGCGGTCGGTGGCCGCTTCGTCGGGCAGGATCACGGTGCGTTGTTCGAGCAGGGGCATTGCGTACAATTGACGGATGATCGACCGAGCAGCACAGGCGCCTGACGCCGTTCTCAGCGGGACGCCAGCGGCGCAGCACGCCACCGGCGCGGATCCGCATGCGCTGGTCGCGCAGATTCGCGCCTGGGGCGCGGCGCTCGGCTTCGACGACGTGCGCGTCGCCGACGTGGACCTGAGCCATGCCGAAGCGGGTCTGCTCGCGTGGCTGGCGCAGGGTTGCCATGGCGACATGGATTATATGGCGAACCATGGCCTGAAGCGCGCGCGGCCGGCCGAACTGGTGCCCGGCACGGTGCGCGCGATCGTCGCGCGCATGCCCTATCTGCCCGCCTCCACCGATGACGAAGACGATCGCAACGACGGCAACGACGGCGATCGCGACGACTGGCGCGAGCGCGAATTCGCGCGGCTCGCCCAGATCGAGTCCGGCGGCACCGCCGCCACGATCTCGCTGTACGCCCGCGGCCGCGACTATCACAAGGTCCTGCGCACGCGCCTGCAGCAGCTGGCCGGCCGCATCGAGGCCGCGATCGGCCCGTTCGGCTATCGCGTCTTCACCGACTCGGCACCGGTGATGGAGGTCGCGCTGGCCGGCCAGGCGGGGCTCGGCTGGCGCGGCAAACACACGCTGCTGCTCGATCGCGACGGCGGCTCGATGTTCTTCCTCGGCGAGATCCTGGTCGATCTGCCGCTGCCGATCGACCCGCCCGCCTCCGCGCATTGCGGCCAGTGCCGCCGCTGCATCGACATCTGTCCGACCCAGGCCATCGTCGGCCCGTACCGGCTCGATGCGCGCCGCTGCATCTCCTACCTCACCATCGAGCACAAGGGCGCGATTCCCGAGCCGCTGCGCGCGCCGATGGGCAATCGCGTCTACGGTTGCGACGACTGCCAGCTGGCCTGCCCGTGGAACAAGTTCGCGCACCGCGCGACGCTGCCCGACTTCGCCGTGCGCAACGGCTTCGATGCGCCCGACATGGTCGAGCTGTTCGGCTGGAGCGAGGACGAATTCAATCGGCGGCTGGAAGGCAGCCCGATCCGGCGCATCGGCCACGAGCGCTGGCTGCGCAATCTGGCGGTGGGTCTTGGCAATGCGCTGCGCGGGGCCGACGAGCCGGCGCAGGCCGAGCGCATCCGCGCGGCCTTGCTCTCGCGCGCCGAGCATCCCTCCGAGCTGGTGCGCGAGCACGTGGCATGGGCGCTCGCACAGCGGCCCCGGTAGCAGCGCGCACGACCATGGCCACCGTCACGGCCACGATGCCGGTTGCAGTGGGGCCGCTGCCGCTATTGCTGCTGTCGCCATTGCTGCTGTCGCCATTGCTGCTGCCGCTGTCGCTGTCGCTCCAGCCGCCCCAGCCGCCTAGCTGACCAGCGCCAGCCACATCGGCGCGGTGAAGATCGCCGACACCGTCATCGCCGAGATCGCCGCGGCCACCATCGGCCCGTTGCCGCCCATGCGGACCGCGAGGATGTACGCGCTCGAGGCGGTCGGCATCGCGGCATAGAGCACCGCGATCTGCAATTGCAGCGGCGACAGCGGCAGATGGCGGCCGACGGCCCAGGCGAAGGCCGGCATCGCCAGCAGCTTGACCCCGGTCCACCAGGCCACCGGCCCGATCGTGCCGACCGCGCCGCGCATCTGCAGGCCGGCGCCGACCGTCATCAGGCCCAGCGCCGTCGAGGCCGAACCCAGCCGGGCCAGCGTCATGCCAAGGACTTCGGGCGGATGCAGGCCGAGCAGATTGGTGATCAGGCCGCCGGCCGTGGCCAGGATCAGCGGATTGCGCGCCAGCTCGCGCCACAGCCGCGCCTCGCCGTGCCGGGCCAGCGCCCACACCGCGGCGACATTGCACATCGGCACCACGCAGCCGACGATCACCGCCATCATCGCCAGCCCTTCGCTGCCGCCCAGGCGGGAGGCCAGCGCCAGCGCAATGTACGAGTTGAAGCGGAACGCCGTCTGCAGCCCGGAGGCGAAATCGACCGGGTTCGGCCGCAGCACCCACTTGACCGCGTAGCCGGCGGCCATGCCGAACACCGTGGTCAGCACCGCCAGCCCAAGCATCGCCGAGGTGGTCGAAAAATCGAATACCGCGCTGTTGGTCGCCTGCAGCAGCAGCGCGGGAAACAGCACGAAGTAGACCAGCCGTTCGACGCCGGACCAGAAAGCGCGGTCGAACGAGGTATAGCGCACCAGCAGCCAGCCGATCAGGATCAGGCTGAAATCGGGCACCATCAGCAGAGCAGGCGACATCGGCGTCTTGTTGTTGTCGGGACGCGGGGGCGCGTCGGAGGATGTCAGGAAGGATGGCAGGAGCCCCGTGCGGACGGCGCTCCGCGAGCGAGGCGAAGCGGCCCGGAGTGCGCCCTAGGGCAGATACGGATTGGTATTGTTTCAGAAAACCCGGAAGATGGCACGCTCCGGATTTCCGTCGATCTTGTTCCGCCTGCCATTCCGTTCTCGATGTACCGCCCCGCCATGCCCGCCCCCCGCCGCCCTTCCGCCCGCGTTCCGTTCGATCGGACCGGAGGAACCGCACGGACCGCACGCCGCCTGCGCCAGTGGCTGGCGATCTGCTGCGTGGCCGTCGCGGGCGCGCTGCCGATGGCCGCTGGCGCGATGGAGATCGAGGGCGTGCGGCTGGACGAGGCGACGCGCCTCGGTGGCAAGGAACTGCAGCTGAACGGCGCGGGCCTGCGCTCGGTGTTCATCGTCAAGGGTTATGTCGCCGCGCTGTACCTGCCCGAGAAGGTGCGCAACGCCGCCGTGGTGCTGGGCGCCAAGGGTCCCAAGCGGCTGCAGATCCGGCCGCTGCGCGAGGTGGAATCGAGCACCTTCGTCAAGGCGCTGAACGAAGGCATGCGGGAGAACCACAACGAGGCGCAGCTGGAGAAGTTCGCCGATCGCCTGCACCAGCTGGAGCAGGCGATGAACCAGGTCGGCACGGCGCGCAAGGGCGACGTGATCGACTTCGACTACACGCCGGACAGCGGCACGGTGATCGCCGTCAATGGCACGCCGCGCGGCAAGCCCATCCCCGGCGAGGATTTCTACCAGGCCGTGCTGCGCATCTTCCTGGGCGAACGCCCGGTCGATCGCGACCTGAAGCGCGGCCTGCTCGGCGGCTGACGGGCCGCCGATGCATCGCGCCGGCGCGGCGGGCCCTACCGGGTCCCTGGCCGGCATTTTCAGTTCTGGACGGACACTCTCCGTCCGGCTTCACGACGGGAGACACGATCTCATGCAAACCAAGCACATTGCCCTGGCCCTGGGTCTGGCCGCCTGCGCCTCGCTGGCACAGGCACAGAGCAACTATCCGACCAAGCCGATCAAGCTGATCATTCCGTTCGCCCCGGGCGGCACGACGGACATCGTGGGCCGCGGCGCGGCCGACCAGATGAGCAAGATCCTGGGCCAGCCGGTGGTGGTCGAGAACCGCGCCGGTGGCGGCGGCTCGATCGGCGCCGACGCGATCGCCAAGGCGGCGCCGGACGGCTACACGATCGGCATCTCGACGGTGTCGACGATGGCGGTCAACCCGGCCTGCAATCCGAAGCTGTCGTACGACCCGATCAAGGACTTCAAGCCCATCACGAACCTGGCCAACGTCGCCAACGTGATCGCGGTCAACCCGAACTTCCCGGCCAAGGACTACAAGGAATTCCTGGCCACGCTGAAGGCCAACCCGGGCAAGTATTCGTACGCGTCGTCGGGCACCTGCGGCTTCGGCCACATGCTGGGCGAGCAGTTCAAGGTCTCGACCAAGACCTTCATGGTCCATATCCCCTACCGCGGCGCGGGCCCGGCACTGAACGACGTGCTGGCCGGCCAGGTGCCGATCATGGTCGACAACCTGCCCTCGTCGATGCCGCACATCAAGGCCGGCAAGCTGCGCCCGATCGTGGTGGCCGCCGAGAAGCGCCTGGACTCGCTGCCGAACGTGCCAACCTTCGGCGAAATGGGCCTGAAGGAGCCGAACGATCCGGCCTGGTACGGCCTGGTGGCGCCGGCCGGCACGCCCGACGACATCATCAAGAAGCTCAACGAGGCCGCCGTCAAGGCGCTGCAGGACAAGGGCTTCCGCGAACGCCTGATCGCCGCCGGCGCCGAGCCGTCGGGCAACACGCCGGCCCAGCACGCCGCCGAGATCAAGAAGGAGTTCGACAAGATGCGCAACCTGGTCAAGGTGCAGAACATCAAGCTCGAGCAGTGATGGCCTGACGCAGGCCGCCGTCCATCGGCCGGCGCCTGTCTGCAGGATCGAAGAGGGCTCCGCGGAGCCCTCTTTTCTTTGCCAAGCCGCGAGGTCGAGGCAACAGACTCGCCTCTCCCGCCAGCGGGAAAGGCGCACCCGATCAGCACGGGGAGCGTCAAGGCACTAGAATCCGGTATCCGGATCGACCGTTGTCACGCCATGCATTCCCATTCGGATCCGTCCACGGATTCCCCGCCCGCGCCGCGCCCCGACACCGACAGCAGTGCGGCGCTACGCGACGCCAGGCTCGCCGCCCGCTTCGATGCCATCCTCGCCGCCCCGTTCGGCCGCATCGGCGTGCGCGCGGACGCGCAGTGCGTCCACGCGATCCATTTCCTTCCCGAGCGTTTCGCACCGCGCGACTCCGACCTGCCGCCGATCCGGCAGCTGGCGGCGCAGCTCGAGGCCTACTATGCCGATCCCGATGCGCCGCTCGACGTGCCGCTCGCCGGCACCGGCACCGACTTCCAGCGCCGCGTCTGGCAGGCGATCCGCAGCGTGCGGTGCGGCCGCACCGCGACCTATGGCGAACTGGCGGCCAATATCGGCGGCACCGCGCGCGCGGTGGGCCAGGCCTGTGGCGACAACCCCTTTCCGCTGGTGGTGCCCTGCCATCGCGTGGTCGGGGCCAAGGGTCTGGGCGGCTTCGCCCATCACGGCGAGGACGGCTTCCATCTCGAAGTCAAACGCTGGCTGCTGCGCCACGAGCGGGTGATGCTGCTGTGAGCGCGCGGCACCACAGCACGGCGGCGCTGGCGAACCCGCCGGTGCCGAACAATGGCCCGAACGGTGGTCCGAACGGTGGCCCGAACAACGCCCGGAACGACGACCGGGAGGCCCAGCTCGAAGCCGACATCGCCGCCGACCTGACGCTGGTCGACCGCTTCTGCGACGCGCTGTGGCTCGAGGACGGCCTCGCGCGCAACACCATCGACGCCTACCGCCGCGATCTCGCGCTGCTGGCGCGCTGGCTGCGCGGCGAACGCGGGGTGGCCCTGCTGGCGGCCGACGACGGCGCGCTGTCCGGCTACTTTGCCGCGCGCCATCCCGACACGCGCGCCTCGTCGGCGAACCGGCGGCTCGCGGTATTCCGGCGCTTCTTCCGCTGGGCGCTGCGCGAGCATCTGGTCCAGGCCGACCCCTGCCTGCTGCTGCGCGCCGCCAAGCAGCCGCCGCGCTTTCCGAAGACGCTGAGCGAGGCCCAGGTCGAGGCGCTGCTGCAGGCGCCGGACATCGACACGCCGCTCGGCCTGCGCGACCGCACGATGCTGGAGCTGATGTACGCCAGCGGCCTGCGCGTGTCCGAGCTGACGCAGATGAAGACGGTGGAGATCGGCCTGAACGAGGGCGTCGCGCGCGTCGTCAGCGGCAAGGGCAACAAGGAGCGGCTGGTGCCGTTCGGCGCCGAGGCCGGCGTCTGGTTGCGCCGCTATCTGGCCAGCGCGCGTCCCGCGCTGCTCGGCCAGCGCGGCAGCGACGCGCTGTTCGTGACCCAGCGCGGCGAGGCGATGACGCGCCAGGCCTTCTGGTACCTGATCAAGCGCTATGCGCGCCAGGCCGAGATCCACGCCCCGCTGTCGCCGCACACGCTGCGCCATGCCTTCGCGACGCACCTGCTGAACCATGGTGCCGACCTGCGCGTGGTGCAGCTGCTGCTGGGGCATGCCGACATCTCGACCACGCAGATCTACACGCACGTCGCGCGCGAGCGGCTGCGCGTCCTGCATCAGCAGCATCATCCGCGCGGATAGTCGCGCCAAGGCGCGGCGCATCCCCAGGCACGACAAGACGAACCCGGCAAGACAGAGCAAGACAGAGCAAGACAAGGCAGACACGGGCACAACATGGCCAAGTCCAGACACATCTCCGAAACGCCCGCCACGCAGATGCTGCGCCAGCACGGCATCGCGTTCGGCGAGCACCCCTACGACTACGTCGAGCACGGCGGCACCGAGGAATCGGCGCGGCAGCTCGGCGTCGACGAGCACCACGTGGTCAAGACGCTGGTGATGGAAGACGACAAGGCGCAGCCGCTGATCGTGCTGATGCATGGCGACCGCACCGTCTCGACCAAGAACCTCGCGCGGCAGATCGGCTGCAAGAGCGTGCAGCCGTGCAAGCCCGAGGTCGCGCAGCGCCACAGCGGCTACCTGGTCGGCGGCACCTCGCCGTTCGGCACGCGCAAGCGGATGCCGGTCTATGTCGAGGAAGGCGTGCTGGCGCTCGAGCGCATCTATATCAACGGCGGCCGGCGCGGCTATCTGGTCAGCATCGAGCCGGCCGTGCTGACTACGCTGCTCGGCGCCAGGCCAGTGCAATGCGGGCTGGCGGAGGGCTGAGCACGCCCGCGCGCCGGCCTGTGCGTTCCTCCGTGCCCGGGTAATCACGGTCGTGAGCGCCACGCCGGCGCGCTACAATCGCGCCAGTTTTTTGCTCCCGTTGCGGTTCTCCTCCGCCCTTCCGCTGCTTTTTCGACCCCGTCTTCGACCCCGCCCATGGCCAATCTCGCCAATCCGCTGTTCGCCCTGCTCGCCTACCTGATCGGTTCGATCTCCTTCGCTGTCGTGGTCAGCAAGACGATGGGGCTGCCCGATCCGCACTCCTACGGCTCCGGCAATCCGGGCGCGACCAACGTGCTGCGCACCGGCAACAAGAAGGCGGCGCTGCTGACGCTGCTCGGCGACGGCCTCAAGGGCTGGCTGGCGGTCTGGCTGGCGCAGCGCTTCGGGCCGGACTACGGCGTCGACCAGACCGGCATCGCGCTGGTCGCGGTGGCGGTGTTCCTCGGGCATCTGTTCCCGGTGTTCCACCGCTTTGCGGGCGGCAAGGGCGTGGCGACCGCGGCCGGCATCCTGTTCGCGATCCATCCGTGGCTCGGGCTGGGCACGCTGGCGACCTGGCTGATCATCGCCGCCTTCTTCCGCTACTCGTCGCTGGCCGCGCTGGTGTCCGCCGTGTTCGCGCCGTTCTTCTACGTGCTGATGTTCGGCACCGACGTGGTTGCCGCGGCGATCCTCGCCATCAGCGCGCTGCTGATCCTGCGCCACCGCCAGAACATCGCCAAGCTGCTGGCGGGCCAGGAAAGCCGCATCGGCGAAAAGAAAAAGCCGCAGCAGTAAGCCGCGGCTGCACGTTGCTCGTCGCCTCCGCGCAGGCGGGGCCCCGGTCTTTCGCCCGCACGCGATCCATCGCAAGTCACCGGATCCCCGCCTTCGCGGGGACGACGGCATGCCTCAGGCCGCCTTGGCCAGCTGCGCGAACGGGAACACCATCTCGACGCGCAGGCCGCCCTCGGGCCGGTTGGCCAGCGTCAGCCTGCCACCGGACTGGCGCACCAGCCGATCGACGATCGCCAGCCCCAGGCCCGAATGCGCATTGCCGCCGCGGGCCGGGTCCAGCCGCACGAACGGCAGCGTGACCTTGTCGAAGGCATCCTCCGGAATGCCGCCGCCCGCGTCCTCGACCACCAGCTGCCACCCCTCCGCCACGCGCGCGGTGCGGATGCTGACCGGCGGCGCGCCGTAGTGGTAGGCGTTGTCGACCAGGTTGCCGATGATGCGATCGAGCTGCGTGGCGATCAGCCGGAAGCCTTCGCCGGCCTCCAGCGACAGGTCCACCGGACGCTCCTGCTCGGCGAGCGACGCCGCCAGCTCCGCCATGCGGCGATCGACCGGCACCGGCCGCGCGGTCGGCTCGGCGCTCTGCGCGAAGGCCAGGAACTGCTCCACGATCGCCGACATCGAGTCGACGTCGCGCGTGACGCCCGCCGCCGCCTTCGGATCGGCCAGCATCTCGGCGCGCAGCCGCAGCCGCGCCAGCGGCGTCTTCAGGTCGTGCGCGATGCCGGCCAGCATCGTGTTGCGCTCCTGGTCGATGCGCGCCAGGTCGGCCACCATCTTGTTGAAGCGCTCGATCAGCTGGCGCAGCTCCAGCGGGCCGCGCTCGCGCAGCGGCGCCACCGGCTGCTGGCGCGACAGCTGCCCGGCGGCATTGGCCATTTCGCGCACCGGCCGCTGGATCTGCCATGCGATCAGCAGCGCGAACACGATCGCCACGCTGACCACCAGCATCGCCCCGGGAATCAGCCGGTTGTCCAGCGGCGGGTTATGGACCCACAGGATCGGCATCGCGATCCAGTCCTGGCGCGTCGGCAGCTTGATCCAGATGCGCGGCGTGTCCTCGTCCTCGATGCGCACCTGGGTGCCCGGCGGCAGCCGGCCCGAGAAGCGTTCGACCAGCCGGCGCGAGCGGTCGGTCGGCGCGCGCGCATGTTCCTCGGCGCTGGCCTCGCCGGCGACCTCGACCAGGCTCGGCAGCTTCGCCGGCGGCCTGGCGTCGAGCGCGCGCTGGATGCTGTCGAGCTGGAACAGCATCTGCTCGACCGAATATTCCATGCGCTGCTCGCGGCGGTCCATGCGCAGGATCGCCAGCCACGAGAAATGGCTGATCACCAGCACCGCGGCAATCAGCAGCGCCATGCGGCCGAACAGGGTGTCGATGCGCAGCTTCATGACGCGGCCTGGTCCACCTGCTCTGCCTCGTCGGGCACGAAGGTGTAACCGCGCCCGCGCACGGTCTGGATATAGCGGGGCCGCTGCGCGTCCTCGTCGAGCAGCCGGCGCAGGCGCCAGATCTGCACGTCGATGCCGCGGTCGCTGACGCCGCTGGCCGCGCCGTACATCAGCTCGACGATGCGCTCGCGCGACAGCACTTCGAGCGGATGCATCAGCAGCAGCTTCAGCAGCGCGAATTCGGTGTCGCTGATCGGCAGCGCCTGCCCGGAGCGCACCAGCGTGCGCTGGCGGAAGTCGACCTTGAACGGGCCGAAGGTCGCGCTGTCGCGGTCCTCGGGCGCCGCCGCCGGACGCGCCAGCTTGCGGCGCAGCACCGCGTTGATGCGGGCCAGCAGCTCGCGCGGGGAGAACGGCTTGCCCAGATAGTCGTCGGCGCCGATCTCGAGGCCGACGATGCGGTCGATCTCGTCGCTGCGCGCGGTCAGCAGGATCACCGGGATATCGTCGTTGCGGGCGCGCAGCTTGCGCAGCGCGGTCAGGCCGTCGACCTTGGGCATCATCAGGTCGAGCACGATCAGGGCCGGGCGTTCGCGTTCGAGGCGGGCCTGCAGGCCGTCGCCGTCGTGCAGCACCGAAACGGCGAAGCCTTGCTGGGTCAGGTACTCGCGCAGCAGGTCGCGCAAGTCGGGATCGTCGTCGACGACCAGGATCTGGGTGGGCTGATTGGGTCGCATAGCCGGATGATAAACAGGCACGCCGGCCGGGCCGCCGCAATGTTGTTTCGGCAAGTTACACGGGGCGCGCTGGTAATTATCTGTAATAAAGCCCTTCCCCGCCGACATAGGTCTGCCCCGCCTCACGCCGTATCCTTGCCACGTCGCCGCAGGTCGCCCCCGCTCCGCATCCGGAGCCGGCTCCGACCGTTGCGGCATACTTCTGCGTCTTTCCATCGATCGACAGGGCCGCGCAGCGCCGCGTGCGCAGGCCCCGCATCCGGATCCGCTTCAGGACCCGCTCCAGGACCCCAGTGAATGGCCAATTCCGATTCCAACCAGCCCGCCAAACCCACGACGCACGGCGAGAATCATCCGATCGACGCCTCCACCGAGGCGCCCGCCGGCCGGCCCGCTGATGGCCGCGCTGACCGCCCCGCTGATGGCCCCACCATCCGCCCGGATGCCGGCCCCGAGCGCCGCAACGGCCCCGTCCCGCCATCCGAGCCTGGCCATCCGCGCCGCCGCCGCG